>DAOUUD010000144.1 GCA_030668345.1 Candidatus Cloacimonadota bacterium
TGAGCTGCCGTGGAACCAGCTTCTCTGATGTGATATCCGGAAATCGATATTGTATTCCAGTTGGGAACTTCTTGCCAGCAAAATTCAAATGTGTCGGTAATTAATCTCATGGAGGGTTTGGGTGGAAAAATGTAAGTTCCACGGGCAATGTATTCCTTCAAAATATCATTCTGGATTGTACCGCGCAATTTATCTGCACTAACTCCCTGCTTTTCTGCTACGGCAATATACATTGCCAGCAGCACAGCAGCAGGAGAATTTATGGTCATGGAAGTGGAAACTTTATCGAGTGGAATGCCATCAAAGAGAACTTCCATATCTGCCAGCGAATCGATGGCAACTCCCACCTTTCCCACTTCACCTTCGCTCATCGGGTGGTCGCTGTCGTAACCCATTTGCGTGGGAAGATCGAATGCGATGCTCAACCCGGTTTGCCCTTTTTGCAGCAGGAATTTATAACGTTTATTAGATTCCTGTGCATCACCAAAGCCAGCATACTGACGCATTGTCCACAAGCGTCCACGATACATCGTGGGCTGAACACCGCGTGTGTAGGGATAAACCCCGGGAAAACCGAGTGATCCTTCATAACTTAAATTTTTGGTATCTTCTTTTGTGTAGAGTCTTTTAACCTCTTTATCTGATCCGGTGAGGAATTTTTCCTTCCTTTCCGGGAATCTGTTAACAGTTTTTTCCACAGATTTTTCAAAAAGCTCTTTCTGCTCCTCGAATGACTTTGGCATAACATTCTCCTGATCAATGTTTTTTAGTTCAATTCGTATATCACTTATTTTATGTCAAATATAAAAGGTTAATACAGCTTTCAAATAAATTAAACAGCTAAAATTAGAATAATCACAATTGCAAATAATATCCCTAAAATTATAAAACCCTTTCTCACAACTGTTTTTTCATATCCCATATCTCTTGGTGGGAAATAAAAACTTTCTTCATCTGTTTCTTTTTTATAACGGTTTTTAATTATAAATACAGGCATAAAGGAACCAATCATAATCAAGATAAGGCTTGATAAGGCTACAATAATACTTGCATTTGTAGCTGTTGTTATTGCTAAGGATAAAAATACTAATATTAATCCTATTATTATAATTAACATACTTTTATAAATCCATTTCTGCATTATTTCTTCATTGAATATCATCCTGACAAATTTAAAAAGCTTCTTTTGGGAATAGAGTTCAGATCTTTCTGCATCGTCCAAACCCCTCTTCATATCGAGCATAAATTCGTATGCATCCTTGAAAACCAGGAAAATCCTGACTTTTTGTGTATTTGTATATAGTTTTATGGATGACCAACTGTAATAATAAATAAATTTCATTTTTTGTACATCATTAAAAGGAATTGTTTTTGTTGATTTACGATTTGTATATATTATCTGTTCGGAATCGATACTTGCTTTAATTCCATATATCCTGTGATTTATGTATAATATTATACCTATAAAAATTCCGTAATTAATAACTGGAAAGAAAATAGAACTTAGTGAATCTTCAATAATAGCTCCATCTTTTATAAAATAATAAATCGGAATAGATAAAAAAAGAGCTCCATAAATCCATAAAAAGATCATTATAAAAATATTATTTTGCCTATATTCTTTTCCGAGTCTGTATTCTTTCATAATTTTTCCTTCTTGAATAAATCACTAAATATTCTAATTATTGTCAAATAAAAAAAGCGGCATTTCTGCCGCTTTCAATTCTATCGTTTAATATATACTAAATAATACCAACTGCTTTACCGATCTTCTCAAATTTTTCCAGTGCTTCGTCGAGCTGCTTCCTGGTGTGAGTAGCCATAAAGCTGGTGCGAATAAGTGTGTCATTTGGAGGAACGGCTGGCGGAACAACCGGATTTATAAAAACACCTTCATCATCGAGCTGTTTCCACATTTTAAAGGCGTTCATCATTTCTCCCACATGAAGCGGAATAACCGGTGTACAGGAAGTTCCTGTATCATATCCCATAGCTTTGAAATTTTCCATCATATAATGTGTATTTTCCCAGAGTTTATCTATGCGTTCCGGTTCTTCTTTCATGATCTTCATTGCTTCCAGTACAGTGGCTGCAGAAGCTGGTGGCAGCGATGCACTGAATATCAGTGAACGGGCATGATGTTTGAGGAAATGTATAACTTCTTTGCTGCCGGCGATAAATCCACCCACAGAAGCCAGTGATTTACTGAAAGTTCCCATAATAAGTTCCACATCATCCGTGCAGCCAAAATGCATGGTAGCGCCTGCACCTGTTTTGTGCAAAACACCAATTGAATGAGCTTCATCCACCATTACGCTAACATTATGCTTTTTTGCCAGCTTACAGATATTTGGAATATCGGCAATGTCACCTTCCATACTGAAGATACCATCAACTACTATAAGAGCGCCTTCCCCTGCCACTTTGTTCTTCAGAACAGTATCGAGATGTTTCATATTATTATGATTGAATCGTACCATTTTTCCCATGGAAAGCATACAGCCATCAATAATAGAAGCATGATCGAATTTATCTGTAACAATATATTCTCCCTTATCCACCATAGCAGAGATAGCACCCAGATTTGCCATGTACCCGGCAGCAAAAGCCAGCGAAGCTTCTTTGCCAACTAACTTGGCCAGTTCATCTTCCAATTCGATATGAATGTCCAGTGTTCCATTCAGGAAGCGGGAACCGGCACAACCGGTGCCATATTTATCGGTTGCTTTTTTAGCAGCTTCTATTACACGAGGATGATTGGTAAGACCCAGATAGCTGTTCGAGCCCATCATCAACATACGTTTACCATTACAGGTTACTTCGGTATCCTGTTCAGAGTCAATAATTCTGAAATACGGATAATGACCAAGTGCTATTAGTTCTTTAGCTTTCGTAAATCCTTTGACTTTATCGAGTAAGCCCATCTAACCTTCTTTAAATATTTTATTAACAATTCAAAAACAGATTTTCAATATACACTGTCAACAAAATAAAGTTTTTTACATGTATGCCCATTTTTTTAGAGAAAATTGACTCTCATTACGAAGCTTCCGCTTCCATTGCGAAGTAAAAACTTCGCAGGTTATTGCATTCCCATCCGGCAGCTGCCGGATGGGAATGAGAGAAAGTTTATTTCACTAACATCATTTTGCGGGTAAAAGTTTTATCTCCTGCGATCAACTTGTAAAAATAAACTCCGCTGGAAACCGTTTTGTCGGAATCATCGGTGCCGTTCCAATTAATATTGATTTCTCCTCGTCCTTCGACATGCTCAGGATGACACAAGCTCGGGGAAAGATTTTTTATTATCTGTCCTTTCAAATTATAAATTACAAGCTCTGCGTTCTCTGCGTCCTCTGCGGTTAAAGATAAAGAAATTGTTGTGGTTGGATTAAATGGATTGGGGTAATTTCCCAGTAGCTTTGTTTCAAGAGTTAAAACATCATCCGTTCCTACAAACAAGATTTCAAATTCTATCGGATCAGATTCAAATAAATACTCATACAAAGCTGTAAGTCCTACAAGATAGGTTTGACCACTTACAAGATCATAAATATCATAGGAAAGTTCATTAGTTTCTTCCAGTAACTCTCCATTTAGGTAAATTCTATAATTCAGGAACGGATGTGTACTTCCCTGCTCCGGTTCCTGCCAGGTCAGATGAATATGGTCTTCTAAAATTTCATAGGAAGCATTTGTTGGTGGATTAAAGATAAATGGTCCCAAGCCATAATCTATAATTATTTCAGATTCACCTTCTTCATAATGCGCAGAAACACCAGCAGTATATTGCTGTCCAGGTATAAGACCGGTAAATTGATATTCATCTCCATTTATTCCAACTGTAGCAATAGGAACTGTCATATTATCCAGGTATATATTATAACCTATTAATGTAGCAGTTGTATATTCAGGAGGTTCCCAGAAAACAATTCCGACGAAGGGATTGAATACAACGTTTGTCGGTGGATTGAGTGGAGGGGGATATATAAACCATACTCCTACTAATTCAGATGAGCCAGCTTCGTAATTTGCACATACTTCAGCTAAGTAAGTCTGACCGTATAATAAACCAGTAAATGTCCAAGTCTGCTCATTTGTGACTACCTCAAGACATCCATCTAAAAACACACAATAATGTCCAAGAGGATCAGGAGGAGAAGTACTTCCCGGTTCTGGTGGATCCCAAGTAAATATTGCATATTCGTCAATTGTAACAACCGGATTTTGGGGAGGGTTGAGAATGTGAGGAATATATATGGTTGTATCAGTTATTGTAGATTCATGGTAACCTTCATAAACATAAGTAGCACCGAAAGTATATGTTCCTGGAGGAAGACTTGGATAAATAAGGAATGGTGAAGTAATAAGTGAGGCTACCAAAACTCCATCCATATATAAATTCCAACCCATTAAAGGAACATATGTAGGATATGCAGTTTCAAAGGGAGCGTATATAATAACAGTGTTTCCACTTACTGATACAAATAATGATGCAGGCGGAGCATAAGGAGAAAGTGTCGGTTCATAATCCACAATCCCATAAGCTGGATTATCATTACCATCGATGATCGTAACATCGATAGGTGGATCATCATCCCAAACGGTATTTTCTGCTTTTACATCCATGGCACTGGCATTGTAAACAGAGTATTCTTCTCCGGTATAAAAAATATTATCATAAATGCAATTATAGCCATCATCATCTGTGCTGGTGTTTTCCAGATCACCCAGGTTGGCAGTGGCTCCGTCGGTCAGATAAAATCCTGTGTAGTTGTTATTTATCTCATTATAAGTAAAAACAGCATCTGCACCGCCTCCATACAGCATTACACCA
>DAOUUD010000103.1 GCA_030668345.1 Candidatus Cloacimonadota bacterium
CTGAAGATTTTTGCTGTGATCTTAAAATCTGTACTGGATATGGAAGACACACTACCCCATAATATTATATCGGCATCGAGTTCTTCACCCATTTTGAATATATCATCTTTTCCAATGTAGGAAAGGTTAGTAAATCCTGATTTTTCAAATATTTTTTTCGAGGTTTTAAGATCGATTAGTTCAAAGTCTTCAAAGTCTTCAAATACTTTTGCGAAATCACGCTTCATCATTGCATTTGCAACATAATCACTTTGCCTGTCATTCTTTTCAAAATTAAGAATGGCGATCTTCTGTGGATTGGCTAACAAAGAACCTGCCAATAGAATGATTCCAAACAGAAAGAGTATAATTTTTTTCACATTTCCTCCAGTAATTTTATTAATTTATTACTTACTACTTTTTTTAACATTATTATTGATGCAAGCTTTTTTTGTAATGTTAATTATAATACAATATAGGAAATAATCTTTCCCTTCTCAAATTCCAATGAACATTTATCGGAAACAAATTCATTGCTTAAACTGAAAAAGTGACCAGAGATATTTATATCTCTAATAGGGTATTTAACTTTAAGTAATGACAGCTTTGTAAGCGATTTTAACGAGAAAAAAGAGATCGTCTGTCCTTTCTTTCCGCTGATCAAATGTTTGCCAGGAAGGTGTAGTTTCATAATTCCGTAGTTATCAAATAGTTGCAGGACAGCCTTTCCTTTGTAACTGGCGAAGGTCAATAGATTAGCAAATGTATGGTCTGTTCTCTTGCCGGTAGCTGCAAATATTATTATTTTCTTTGGATTTAAAGAAGAAGCGAACTCGAGTGCTTTTTGAAGGTCTGTGAAATTCTGATTGAGTCTGGGAATGAGCTTTGAAGAGTCATATTCTTCTATTATTTTGGCAGGTATTGAATCGAAATCTCCCAGAATATAATGAGGAATGATGTTTAGCTTTCTGCACAATAAAAGTCCCCCATCGACTGCTATTATTATGGGATCGTCAATTAATTCATTCTTAATAATTTCCTGTTTTATTTCTTCGCCGTTGGCGATAAGAACAACATTTCTAATGTTTTTTAAAGGAATATTTAACATATCATTAACAATTTTTATTTTTTTGCGATTTTATCAAGAAGAAAAGAAATTTATCGAACAGGATTCCCAATCCTCCCATTACCAGAAGGTAAATAAGCATTTCCGGATATTTAAGCAGGTAGCGAAAATCCAGCAAACGAAATCCAAGACCACTGTTCACTCCCAGCATTTCCGCTGCTACAATTACCGACCATCCCAATCCCCAGATCACTCGAAGAAGGTTTAACAGACTATTCAGAATAAGGGGAAGCTCAATCTGAAAAAATAATTGGGACCGACTAGCTCCGCAGACTTGAGCTTCATCGATGTATTCCCCGGGAATTGTAGAAAAGAATTCTGAAACAGCTATCACGGTAGGGAAGAAAAGGGTGATAAACATTACAAAAAAGATGGAAGGTTCACCCAACCCGAACCAGATAATGGCAAAAGGCAGCCAGGCAAATGGAGAAATATGACGTATCAAATTAATTGTGGGTAGTAATAAATTCTTCAATACATTACTTTGAAACAAAAAATATCCCATAGCTATTCCGCAGATCCAAGCGCACAAAGTTGTGATACTTACTCGCAGGAAAGTGATAAGAATATCAGAGAGCAACCTATGTGCTGAGATTTTGATACGGAAGATATCCGGGAAACTTATATCCAGCGAAATGGCTAAAAGGAGGAAGATCAGAAAGATCAATAAAACAGCAAAAACGGAAGTGTTATTGAACCTGTTGATAAACCTTTTCCATACTGATATCATTTTCAGCATATCCCTTCTGTAACATTATCTCAAAAACCCTTCTTTCAAACAATTTATCCTTTTCAGCTAATCCCATCACAAATTTAGTATGATACATAGACTGTTTTGCAATGTGATAATATAGGTCATAGAACTCTCTGGCAGCTTCATAAGATAACCGGGGGTTATTGTTCATTTCATCAACAGCTTGCTTCATACCTTTCAGGAATCTTTTTATTTGCCCGGATTTTTTATTCAATGCCTGCTCTGTAGCTGCAATATCACAACATGTATGCAGGGGGACCAACTCACTGTACCAATGGATAATATGAAATTTCTTTTCATCGAATTTCAGGATAGATGGTACATAAAAACTGAGCGCATCCACTTCACCTTTACGAAGAGCAGAAGCCATATCCATTGGGGTTCTTAAGTACACCATTTCAAAATTGATATTCATTTCTTCTTGAAATATCTCGGCAAAAAGATCCAGAGTAGAAGCTCGCAGAACACCAATTTTTTTGCCATCCAGTTCACTAATTTCTTTCAATTCGACCGAAGTTATAATTCCATCACTTTCTCTTTCCAGGAAAGAGATTATTTTCACTTTTTTCCCTCTGGATACATCGTTCCAAATGTATGTGAAAGGCAATATAGCTACATCGATCTTTCCTGCTATTAGTGCTTCATTCGTTTCCCAACCCGAAGAGAATGTTTTGATTACATAATCATGTTTTGCCAATGCTCCGCTCTCCAAGCCAAAATTGAAAGGCAGGTGATTTAAAGATGGCTGGATAATACCTACGATAAGCCTGTTTTCTTCTTTTTTAACACATCCCAAAAAAAGAATTGAGATAACGATAATGACCAAATACTTTCTCAAATAAACCTCCATTATACAAATAAAGCCACCCTCTAGAGAACAGTCAGGGTGGCTTTAAAATTAAAACCTAGATCTTTACTGTAATTATTTTTCTAATTTAATTCTAAAAATGTTTTCTTGATGATACCGATACACTCCATTAATTGCTTTTCTGTAATTACAAGCGGTGGAGCAAAGCGAATGATATGGTCATGAGTGGGTTTTGCCAGGAGACCATTCTCTTTCAGCTTTACGCATACATCCCATGCTTGAACACCGTTTGCAGGTTTTATTACAATTGCATTTAAAAGACCCTTTCCCCTGATCTTTTCAATGAGCGGTGAATCGATCTTTGCCAGCTCTGTGCGAAATATTTTCCCCAGTTTTTCAGCTCTTTCGGTAAGTTTTTCATCTCTTACGATTTCCAGGGCTGCTTTGGCAACTGTGCAAGCCAGTGGGAAACCACCAAAGGTGGAACCATGCTCACCGGGTTTTATAACCATCATGATTTCTCTGGAAGAAAATACTACAGAAACCGGCAGTACTCCACCGGAAATAGCTTTTCCAAGAATCAAAATATCAGGATGAACACCTTCCCAATCGCAGGCAAGCAGGCGTCCGGTTCTGGCAATTCCTGTTTGAATTTCATCTGCTACAAAGAGTACATTATATTCTTTGCAAATAGCAAAACATTTTTTCAGGTATCCTTTATCCGGAACAAAAACGCCGGCTTCACCCTGAATGGGTTCAACTATGAAAGCCGCTACTTTATCACCTTTTTTTGCTAGAATTTTTTCTAAAGCTTTTGTATTGTTATAGGGTATTTTTTCGATGCCGGGCAGGAAGGGTCCAAAACCGTTATAAGCAACAGGATCGGTGGAAGCAGAAACAGCTGCGATTGTTCTACCATGAAAGTTCTGCTCTGCAAAAACAAGAATAGCTTCATTTTGTGGGATTCCTTTCTTTTCGTATCCCCATTTTCTGGAAAGTTTCATAGCTGTTTCCACAGCTTCTGCTCCGGTATTCATAGGTAGAACCATCTCATAACCGAAATATTCTGTAATGAACTTTTCATACTCGCCCAGTTTATTATTGAAAAAAGCACGAGAGGTCAAAGTGAGGATTTTAGCCTGTTCAACTAATGCATTTATTATCTTAGGATGACAATGTCCCTGGTTTACAGCAGAATAAGCAGAAAGAAAATCGTAATATTCATTTCCTTCCGGGTCCCATACTTTAACTCCCTGTCCTTTTGCCAGAACCACTGGAAGAGGCTGATAATTGTGAGCACCGTAGGTTTCTTCCAGCATCATTGCCTCTTTTGTGCTTATGGTTCCATAAACTAATCTATCGGCCATTTTTGCTCCTGTTATTTTTATAAATTTGGAAAACTTTTTCCGCTTTAGCTGGTTAAGTGTCAAATTGTTTCTGAAAAATGATTTGCTTGACACATACGGTTCTGGTTTTTATATACAAAAAAATTTTGAAGATGGAAAATGAAAGCAGATCGAAGCAATACAGCAGTAGTAATTCCAATATTTAATTCGGCGGAATATCTGGAAGAACTTTTCGGAAGGATATTTAAGTTCTTTCCGAAAGAGAACGTATTTACCGTTAATGACGCATCGGAAGATAATTCAGCCGGGATCTGCGAAACTACTAGTGTGAATGTAATCAATATTCCTGTGAACAGCGGCAAAGGAAATGCATTGCAGGTCGGTTTTGAGGCGGCAATAAAAAAAGGTTTCAGATTTGCGTTTTCCATAGATAGCGATCTGCAGCATAAACCGGAAGATTTTCCTGATTTCCTAAAAAAACAAAATGATTACAAATTTGATCTGGTTATTGGGAAAAGAGATTTTTCCCGTTCCAAAATGCCCTTTCCCAGGATCTGCAGCAACAAGCTTACCAGCTTTATAGTTTCGCTGAAAACCAGGCAGAAAATTGCAGATTCACAATGCGGATTCAGACTCTACAATTTGGACATTATCAAAGATTTAAAATTTCGTACGAAAAGATATCAATTCGAAACGGAAATCATCATAAAGATTGCCAAGACCGGTGGCAGAGTCGGTTTTGTACCCATCGCTACCATCTATGATGGACAAAGAAGTTACATTTCACATTTCAGGGATATCAAGAATTTTGTAGAAATAGTATGTTATGAAATGACACATAAACTGGAGAAAAAATGAGAATTTTATTAACCAACGATGATGGCATAGATGCACCAGGAATAAATACTCTGGCAGAGGTATTAAATAAAAACGGACATGAAATAATTATAGTAGCACCCGACATGGAGCAAAGCGCTGCTTCGCACTCTATTACACTTCATCAACCACTCAGATTATTGCAAAGGGGAGATAACAAATTCGCAGTTACCGGTAGTCCGGCCGATTGTGTGATCCTGGCAGAAAAAATCGTCCTGAAAGAACCCATCGATCTGGTCATTTCCGGGATCAACGGGGGACAGAATATGGGTGAGGACATTCTGTATTCCGGTACGGTTGCTGCTGCTCTGGAAGCTATGTTCCTGGGATTTAAAGCGATCTCAATCTCTTTAGCTGCCTATGTGGATCAAAAATTTGAAACGGCTGCCAACTGCATGAATAAGATGCTGGAGAACGGATTACATGAGCTTATAGATAAAAACGAGGTTTTCAATATCAATATCCCGAATGTAGAGATGGAAGATATCAAGGGGATCAAGATCACACAGGTAGGACATCGAAAATATCAGGATTTTGTGAAAGAACAGACCGATCCCAGAGGTAGGAAAATATATTGGATCGGTGGAGCAAAACCGCTCTGGTCCAAAGAGGGCAATACAGATTTCAAAGCGATCTCCGAGAATTATATTTCCATCACGCCTATTTATCCGAATTTTTCCAGGCACCAGTCCTACCAGAAAATGGAAAATTGGGTTAAGAAGAATAAATATTAATTTCTGAGGTAAGATGAAATTTGAAGATCAAAGAAAAGCAATGGTAAAATACCATCTGCTGGCTCGGGGAGTGGCTTCCAAAAGAGTTATCGAAGCTTTTCTAAAAGTACCGCGTGAGCTTTTTGTTCCCCGACAGATAAGGCATCTTTCTTACAATGATTCACCCCTTAGTATAGGTGAGGGACAAACAATTTCCCAGCCTTATATTGTGGCTTTGATGATGGATTTGATAGATATTCAATCTTCTGACAAAATTTTAGAGATCGGGACAGGATCGGGTTATCAAACAGCTCTGCTGGCAGAGATCGCAAAAGAAGTATACACCGTGGAGAGGATTCCAGTTCTATTAAACAGAGCAAAAACCCTTTTGAATGAAATGGATTATGAAAATATTTTCTATAAAATTGGAGATGGTACCAAAGGCTGGGAAAATGGAATACCTTCCTGCCTTGAATTTAATAAGATAATTGTAGCAGCTGCAGCACCGGATATTCCAGAGAGTTTGATAAACCAACTGGCTATGGATGGTAAAATGGTGATCCCAACCGGAAACAGAGCATTTCAAAATCTTATCGTGATAAATAAAACCAGTGAAGGAACTATTCATACAAATCATGGTGGTTGTGCATTTGTACCGCTTATTGGAGAGGAAGGATGGTATGAAGGTTAAATTGCTGATGATCTTATTTGGAGCCCAAAACATTCAAGCTATGAAGAGTGCTAAAATGGGGGTAATCTCTCCTATA
>DAOUUD010000032.1 GCA_030668345.1 Candidatus Cloacimonadota bacterium
TTCCTTAAATATCATAACGGGTATAATTTCTTCTACATCTTTACCTGGCAGATAATCAAAGAGTTGACTGGTTTCTTCTCCTGTTTTCTGGAAAATAGCAGCAACAGGAATATCTACTGGACATACATCTGTACACATCCCACAGCCTACACAGGAGAAACTCATATGTGTTAATCGTCCAATCTGAAAAAATATTGTGTCCGGAGGAAGCCGTAATCCACCTTTCTTATGAAGTTCTTTTTCATAATCAGATTGACTGTAATCATAAGTGGCAGATTCAAAATCACAAAGAATGCAATAGCAGATTGGACAAACCCTACTGCACACGTGGCATCCGATACATTTCCCGAAAACTTCTACCATCCCTTCTAACCCTAAGTTTTCAATATGAATCTCATCAAAAAGTTTTTTCTTTTCAGCTTGTCTTTTTTCCAGAAGAGATGATATCTCTGATGATCCAAAGTCTTCTTCTGAAATTTCTCCATCAAACCCTTTAACAATCTGACTTGCTTTATCAGTATTTAGAAATATCCTGCACTCTTTATCCAGCTTTTTCTCTCCAATTAAAGAAACTGTAATATCTGCATTATATGGCGTGAAGTATTCACAAGCTTTGCAGGTTGGTCTTATATCAGCAGAAATATTAGCATTTTTCACAGTATCCCAATAATTAGAAATGTATTTGTCAAAATCTTTCTGTTCGACTGATTTAATTGGTAAAACTCCTCCGCAACTTGATGAGATAAACAGGAAATTTTCCAAACTTCCCTGTTCTCGTTTTACAAGTTCCACGAATGCTCTTAACTCACAAGGTCTCACTACTGCGGCTATCGGTTTATTAACTGGTTTCTTTTGAGTAAAATAAGATAAAATCTTCCCGGCATTTGCAGGCATTAATGGATAAAAAGGCACAGCATCATTCAATCCGGATACATCGGTTATCAAAGCATAATCCACGTTATTCTGATTTATCTTCCTTAATGTAAATACTCCATGAATTTTTTTACTTTCAAGAAGGAATTTCAGGAGATCGATGATACCTTTTTCTACACTTTTATTTATCTTCAATACTTTATCCATTTTTCTACTCCTGACCAACAGAGTCGTTCACTAATTTTTTTATTTCTTGAAGTTCCTCTTCTTTATACTCTTTTAACGGCAGAGGTTCTCCAGCATTTCTCCCCGGTTGATACTCGAAAGCTTTTTGTGTTTGATCTGCCACATAACTAAATATCTGTGCCACAGGTATTGATGCAGGACAAACATCCTCACACATTCCACAGGAAACACAAGATAGACTCATATGTGACATTCTGCCCGACTGGAATAGAATAATATCAGTAGGAAATCGCAGACCTCCGCGCTTTTCAGCTCTTAAAAGGTAATTATCGGAAGCAAATTTTGAAACCTCAGAATCAAAATAACACTGACGACAATAACAGATGGGGCATACGCTCATACAGTTATGACAACCGATGCATTTAGCAAAAGTTTGTACTAAATTATCAAGTCCTTCCACCATTGGTTGAATGTTACGATAAGTTTCTTCTTTTATCTTTTCTTTTTCCTTTTTGATTTCATCTACCTTTTTCTTCCAATTAGACAGATCATTTTTGAAAGCAATTCCCATCTCATTTAAAACACCTTCTCCTTTGATGCTGTTTGGAATAAGCAGAAGATTATCTTTTTCTGTTCCTAATATACCAAAATGTAAGTCACAATTAGGAAGGCTGAAATTGTCGCACATCTTACAAACCGGCTTGATCGATTTTTCATTCCATTTATTTTCAGTGAAAAAAGATTCAAATACTCCTTCTCCCTTTTTTGGATTTTGAACGTAATCCGCTAAAGGTAGTGCACCGGGACAGTCAAAACTGAAAAGGAATACATTCTCAAGATGGATCTGTTCAAGTTTGGCAAGTTCAATAGCAGCTCTTATTTCACAAGGTCTCATAATAGCAGCGATCTTTAAATTCCCTTTTCCTTTCCTGGTAAGACTGGATAAAGCATTTGCTCCCTGAACCGGCATAACTGGCGCTATTGGTGCAGCATCTTTAAAGAGTGACACATTTTCAATTAGGATCCAGGTATAAGAATCACCTGCGGGAACTTTTACAGGAATAAGTAATGCATCAAAGATCTTCTTCTCTAATGCTTCTTTGAAAAAACTGAGAATTGTTTCCCTGATACTATTTTTTATAGAAATCATTGCTCCTTTCTTTGGGCTGTATGATTCGTTTTCCGCTGTATTCATATTTCCTCTTTTTCTATCTTATTGCTTCCAGAACTTCCTGATATATTTGAAGAGAAGTAAAATGCTTGGCATGAGCTGCTCCGGAGGGACAACTTGCAACACAATTACCACATCCTCTACAAATTGCTTCATTAACTACGGAGATATTTCTATCCTCGTCAAAATAAATAGCTCCATAGGAACATACAGAAAGGCAGGTCTGACAACCAGTGCAGAATGCATCCGATATTTCTGAAATTATAACTTCCGGAACTAATTTCACTCCAGGTATAAGTTGTGTAAGTATCTTCCCACCAACAGCTTGAGCATCCATCATAGAATCTGGAATATTTTTCGGATTCTGTGCCGAACCAACGATAAAAACACCATCTATCGAAGTGGCAATAGGATTTAGCTTCTGATGAGCTTCCTGGAAGAAACCTGTTTCATCTAATGAAATATTAAGGAGTTCCGCTATATCTTTTGAGCCAACAGCAGGTTCAATTGCCGGTGCAAGTATGATCATCTCAGCAGAAATTTTTTCCTTTTTCCCATCCATTTTTGTATATTCAATAAATTTATCTTTATCTTTCTGCTTCACAGCAATATCTTTAAAGCAAATAAAATCGACTCCCTTATTTTTTGTATCAACATAGAATTCCTGGTCTGCCTTATTTGGCAAACACAGATCTTGATAGAATTCTGTGATTTTTATGGCAGGTGTTTTTTCTTTCAAGTATTGAGCAATTTTGAACATATAATTACAACATACTCGCGAACAATATCCCTTTTCCTCTCTACCAACACAGTGAATAAGAGCTGCAGATTTTGGAGGTTTACCGGATTTTAGAAGGATCTTTCCTGTTTTAGAATTGCTTTCTTCAATTTCCATGGAAGTATAAATATCTTCAATCTTTCCATATCCATAGCGAGGGATTTTTTCCGGATTAAATAAATTGAAACCGGTTGCAACAACTATTGCTCCCACTTTAAATTCTTTTTTCTGCTCTTCATCTTGAATGTTCTTCAAAGTGATCTCAAAATTACCAAAAAAGCCAATAGCTTTCTCTACTTCTGTTTCAGTAAAAACTTTAATGTTTTCATTTTCTTGAACTGTTTTTATTTTTTCCTGAATGATATCAAGATTGGTTCCCTGATGAGGAAGTATTTTTTCAAACCTGGTTACATTGCCACCAATTGAGGAGGTTTTTTCTACTAAATATACTTTCCTTTTCTCACCGGCAAGAGACAGACTGGCTTCTATACCAGCAATACCTGCACCTATCACAAGCACATCAGGAATACTATCCAATTCTTTTTCTGTAAGTGGAGACTGATAAGTTACCCTGCTTATGCCCGCCCGGATATACTGAATTGCTTTTTCTGTGGCTTCATCCTTATCGGGAATGATCCAGGCACAATGCTCACGGATATTTACAAGCTTGTATAAATATGGATTAAGATCTGTTCTCTTACATACATTCATAAATGTAATATCGTGATCCCGGGGGGAGCAGGCTGCAATTACCAGATGTGTTAATTCATTTTCTATAATCTCACCAGCAAGAAAATCCTGACCTTCCTTTGAACAAAGAAGCTTGTGTTTCTTGGCAATTATAATCTTCTCAGGCGGTTCGTTAAGGTCAGAAATTTCTGTTAATATCCTTTTAATATCAACTTTATCGGCAATATTAGGACCGCATTCACAAACGTAAACTCCAATTCTATCACTCATTTTATCACCTTTATTTTCACATTTAAGAATTCCAATTCATTTTATTGTAGGCGTTCATAGGTTCACCGTTCAGAGTTACCTTTTTTCTTTAACCTTCACTAACCTTGAACCTTGAACCTTGAACCTCAAAACCCGGAACCTCTCAACCCTTTATTGAAAATAAGACATCACTTTGCCCACAGCTGCTTCTGCTTGAGTTATCGAACCCTGAATATCTTTAGGTCCTTCAGCACAACCGGCAAGAAAAATCCCGGGTTTGGAAGTGTCTACTGAACCAAGTTGAATACTTTGATTCATAAAGAAACCCTTTGTATCCTGTTCAATTCCGAGTAATTTAGAAAGAGAAGCAGTATCTTTTCCCTGTATCATTGCCAGAGAAAGAATCACCATATCTGCGGATAGTTTCTCTTTTTCATTTTTCCCATTAAAATATTCTATTAATAAACTTTTATCATTTCCTTCAACTTTGATCTTATCAACAGGAGAATATATAAAATTAACACCTTCTTCTTTAACATCCCGGTGGAATTTCTGATAGTGTTTGCCCGGCATACACCAGTCAGAATGAAAATTATAGATTTTCGCATCGGGTAATTTATGTTTTAGATAGTGAGCTAACTTAAGCGAATACATACAACATACACTTGAACAATAACCCTGCTGCTCGCGCCCAACACATTGAATGATTGCTATTGATTTGGGAGGTGCGTCCCCTTTTCGCAGAGTTATCTCACCTTCGGTTGGTCCATTAGAAGCATATAATCTTTCAGCTTCCATTGCTGTATATACATTTGGATGTTTTCCATATCCATATTGAGGAAATCCTGCAGGGTCAATAATATCAAATCCGGAAGCTACGATGATTGCTCCAACTTTTATTTCGATTTTTTCATCTTTATCGGAAAGGTTTATTGCTCCAAATGCACAAGCTTCAACACAGGCATTACAGGTTTTCTTGCCATTGAGTTGCAGGCAATGTTCAGGATCGATTGCTGGTACATTTGGCAGGGAACCCGGACAAGGTACATAGATAGCTTTTTTCTCAGAAAGATTCTGTTCAAATTCATTTTTCAAACTAACAGGACAGGGTTCATAACACATTCCACAACCAATGCAATCTACAAGACTTACATATCTTGCTTTTTTATTAATGGTAACTGTGAAATCTCCTATTTCCCCCTGAACTTTTTCTATGGTGCTAAGCGTTAGAAGTTCAATATTTTCACTTTGCAGGACTTCCTGTTGTTTGGGTGCTATCATACAGGTAGAGCATTCCAAATTGGAAAAGACGTCTTCATATTTGATAACATTCCCACCAATCAAAGATGCTTTCTCCACCAAATACACTTTTTTGCCTGTATCTGCAAGTAATAAGCTGGCTTCAATTCCTGCCACTCCAGCACCGATTATCAATATATCAGAATTATTCATTATTCCTTCTTTACTTAAAATCATAGATAAGGGTTAGTTTGTATGGGATTAGGACCCAACTTTTTTATTTTTTCAGTAAACTGGTTAACCACTTCAGCATATCTTTTTCCTTCTGAAGCAGATACCCAGGATAGTTGTAATCTTTCCGGTTCTATTTTTAAGGTTTTAATTACTTTTTTCAGTAGGGCGAATCTTCTGCGAGCATAATAATTTCCTTTTTCATAATGACAATCACCCGGATGACACCCTGCGATCAGTATTCCGTCTGCACCCAACAATAAAGTTGTTAAAACTAAATTCGGGTCAATTCTACTGGAACACATCACCCTGATAACTGTAAGAGAAGGTAATATTTCCAATTTAGCCGAACCAGCCAGATCAGCTCCGGCATAAGAACACCAGTTACAAAGAAAACCTACTATTTTAGGAGTAAACTGTTCTTTCATTATTCCTCACACAATTATTAAAATCATTCAGAGCAAGACTTGACTCGCAGCGAAGCGTGAGTCGAGAATTGCGTCCATTTATTTTCAGTTTGTTCTCAACTCGCACTCCCTGCGGTCGTTGCAAGTCAAGCCCAATCCTTACAGTATCTATAAGAAAACATTCCATTTAGATGGATTTTCCCCATAACTTTTTATCTTCTCAGTATATTCATTGCTTACCTTAGCAAATTTGGTGCCTTCGGATGCTGAAATCCACGATAATTTTAATCTTTTGGAATCTAATCCGAGAGTATCAAAAACTTTTGTTAACATAGCAAATCTTCTTCGTGTATGATAATTCCCCTCGTGATAATGGCAATCTCCCGGATGACAACCACCGATAAAAACACCATCAGCACCATTCAAAAAAGCCTTAACAACAAACATAGGATCTATCCTGCTGGAACACATAACTCTTATAGGTAAGATGGATGCAGGATATTTGAGTCTGCTTGTGCCTGCTAGATCTGCGCCTGCAGAGGTACACCATTTACACAGAAAACATACGATCTTTGGTTTATACTCTTTCATCTTTCCCTTCCCTTATTTACAAATAAGAATAAATTTTAACCATATTGAGAATCTGCTCATCTGTAAGATTTTTCTGTTGAGCTGCGCTCGATGGACAAACACTGATGCAAGCTCCACATCCCTCGCAAAGGACATCATTTACGGTAGCTATTTTCTTAATCTCATCCAACTCTCGGGCACCATAAGGACAGGTAGAAACACAGATACCGCATCCTGAACAGAGTTCTTCATTGACAATTGCTACTATAGGTGAGTGCGAAATCTCATCATTGGAAAGTAAAGCCAGAACTTTTGCTGCTGCTGCCGATGCCTGAGAAACCGTATCCGGAATATCTTTTGGTCCTTGAGCAGTTCCAGCAAGATAAAAACCTGATTGCAAACTTTCTACAGGTCTTAGTTTGGGATGAGCTTCGATCAAAAACCCATTTTCATCTGTATTTAATTTGAGATTACTTATCACTTTTTCCGCACTATTATTGGGTTTAATTCCCATTGCCAGAACAACCATATCTGCTTTTATTTCTATTTTTTTGCTGGTTAGTGTATCTATTCCGTGAACTATCATTTTGTCAGCTTCTTTATAAATTCGTGCGACTTTCCCTCTGAAATAAACTATTCCATCCTCGGAAACTGCCTGTTGAACAAATTCTTCGTAGCGTTTTCCGCCGGAACGAATATCGATATAGAAAATATAAGGCTGACCATCATGAACCTTATGTTTATATAATTTTGCGTGTTTTATTGTATACATACAACAAATTCTGGAACAATACGGCAAATGTCTTTCCGGATCCCGGGAACCTGAACACTGGATGAACACTATCTCTTTGGGAACTTTTCCGTCAGAAGGACGATGCATCTCACCACCTGTGGGTCCGGTAGCTGAGAGGATCCTTTCAAACTGCAGACCATCAAGTACATCAGGATATTTTCCATATCCGTATTCAGCCATATTTTCCACAGGATATAGATCAAATCCGGTTGCCACGATCACTGCCCCGATTTCTTCTTCAAAATACTCCGGTTTCTTATCATAATCAATTGCATCAGGTTCACAGGCATCGCTGCACTTGGTACAGGCAATCGGGTTAAATCCCAGGCAGTTTTCAGTATCGATAGTAAATGTAGCAGGAATTGATTGCGGGAAAGGAATATAAATAGCTTTCCTCCAGCTCATTCCTTCATCATATTCACTGGGAACTACAACCGGGCAGACAGGAGTACAGTCATCACATATAGTGCATTTATCAGGGTCAACGTATTGAGGTTTCCTTTTAATATTTACTTTGAAATTACCAACAAAGCCTTCGATAGATTCTACTTCACTATTTGCAAATAATTTAATATTTTTATGTTTATTTACAGCCACCATTTTGGGAGTCATAATACATTGTGAACAGTCCAGTGTAGGGAAAGTTTCGGAAAGCTGGATCATGTGACCGCCAATAGATGGTTCCTTTTCAACAAGAATCACTTCATAGCCACCATCAGCAATATCGAGGGCAGCTTGAATTCCAGCAATTCCACCTCCAATAATTAAAACTCTTTTCGTTAGAGGTGCAGAAATAGGAATAAGAGATTCATTAAGTTTAAGTTTTTCGACGGCTGTTTTAATGATCAAATTCGCTTTTCTGGTAGCTTCTTCAATATCGTCGTGAACCCAACTGCATTGTTCTCGAATATTTGCTATTTCAAGCTGATGCCTGTTAATATTCATTTCATCCAGGGCATCCTGGAAAGTAGTTTCGTGTAGCGTGGGAGAACAAGCTGCCACCACAACACCGTCAAGTTTATGTTCAACAATAGTATCTCTTATAAGTTTTTGTCCCGGTTCAGAACACATAAAAATATAATTTTCAATATAGGCAACACCCGGATATTCAGCAAGTTCTTCGGTTAATTTTTCAACATCAATAGTGCCTTTAATATTTATACCACAATGGCAAATAAAAACTCCGATTCTTTTCATTACAATCCTCTATATTATAGTAGATTCATACGAATTTATATTAAACGCTTTTCTTTCAATATTGGCCGGGGATCTACATAGTGCATCTTGCTCCAGCTCTTATCCCATCCTCCTCCCAGAGCAACGGACATAAGTTCTGTAAAATAAAAAACCGGCATCGTCTCAAATTCTATGAATTCCTCTGCTGTTTCCTTTTGTCTTTGATCCAGGTTGAAAGCACACAGGGGACAACTTGTTACAAGTGCTTCACATCCTGCCCTTCTGGCAGAATTTATTATTTCATAAGTTCTTTTAATTGTAACATCTTTTTTGGTTATGGTTTGATATGCTCCGCAGCATTCCAGACGATATGGGAAGGCAATGCTTTCGGCTCCAAGAGAAGAAAAAAGGTCTTCGATAATGCTAGGATCTTCAAAATCATCGATGGCAAACTCTTTGGGTCTTACTAACAGGCATCCGTAATATCCACCTATTTTTAGTGAGGATAAAGGTTTTTTTACTTTTTCTTTAATCTTATCAAAAGTGATTCTGTCTTTGAGAACAGTTAATAAATGAACAATATCAACAGTGCCTTCATAGAGAATGTTCTCTTTATACATAAGGTCATTAACTTTATTCAGATGTTCTTCATCTTCGGTAATGAATTTTTTTGCTCTTTGCAGTGTATTATAACACATACTGCAAAGAACAACCAACTCATTCAGATTTTGTTCTTCTGCCCTTAACAGATTTCGAATGGAAGCCAATTGGAGCATCAGATCATCAGTTGTCATAGAAAACACAGTCCCGCAGCAGACCCAATCTTTCATCTCATTGAGTTGATAACCCAGGATTTCCATAACTTTAATAGCAGAATCTTCAAAGTTCTCTGCATTTGCTTTTAAAGTACAGCCGGGATAGTATGGTAAGTTCATTAATTTTCCTCAAATATTATTTTTAATATTTCTATCCAGTCAGTTTTCTGAATGCACCCACAAGAGCAATAGGAGGTAAATCTTTCAGGTCTTCTGTCTCTATCTTGTTTGGGTCAAGAGTTCCGACTCTTTTTCTTAAATTAATGGAACGGAGCGCTTCCATAACCTTAGCAACTTCTATACCTTTGGGGCATCTGGTGGAACATTGCAGGCAGGCAGAGCATATCCATATAGTTTTGGAATTTATAAGATCTTCGGTTGCGCCAAATTGTGCAAGACGCATAACTTGATTTGGCATAATATCCATATATTCAACAACAGGACATCCGGCTGAACATGTTCCACATTGATAACAATCAAAAACATTTTGTCCTGAAAGTTCTTCTATCTTTCCTACTAGTTCATTTCTTACAATGTTCCGTGATATTTCGTAACTCATAATTTATTCCTTATAATAATCGTATCCTTTTTGGAATGCTTTTAGGTTGAGTTTAATAAATCTTTCCGGTACAGAATCTGCAACCGCCTTTTCCATTCCTTCTTTTGAAACCAGCTTGGTAGCAGCAGTGAAAAATCCTAACATTACAACATTAGCAAAAACTCTATTTCCCAATTCTTCAGCAAGCCTGGTGGAAGGAATAGAGAAACTTTTTATTTTTCCACGAATAGGTTTTGACTTTACCAGATCCTCATCTATCAAAAGTGTCCCTTTATCACTTAATTCCGGTTCAAACATATCATAACCTTCCTGGGACATTGCAACAAGGACATCTGAAACAGTAACATACGGATACAGAACTTTGGTGTCCGACAATAATACCTGCGAGCTACATGCTCCACCTCTTGCTTCAGGTCCAAATGCTTGATTCATAGTAGAAAATTTATTGTCATAAATTGAGGCACCCTTTCCCACAATAATTCCTGACCTGATAATACCTTGTCCGCCATAACCGGCAAATCTAATCTCTGCCACTATGTCCTCCAAGTGGGATAAATTTATCACCTAATATTTTACCAAGTTGAGCATTATAAGTATCAATAAATGGAGATTTTTCCTTATCTGTAAACTCGCCTGTTATAATTTTTTCTTCAGAAGTTATTTCCACATTTCGAGTGTCTTCATTATTTTTAGTTACAGAATTTTTGTAATAAAAATCTAATAATTCAGAATCAATTTGATTAATATCTTTATAGAAATTCGGACCGGGCGACAGAACTTCGATCACAGAGAACCCTCTTTTAAGTAAAGCATTAGCTATTGAATTCGTAAGTTCATTGGTATGCATCGCCGTCCATCTGGCTGTAAATACTGCGCCACAGGAGTTTGCAAGATGCGGAGCATTAAATGGTTTCTCAAAGGTTGAAAAAGCAGAAAATCCGCCTGTCCCGTGAAATTTTTTTCCTGTTTCACTGGGAGAAGAAACCGAGGGAGCTGGTGTTTCGGCTATTTCTTTATAAACAAAGTTATTCACGCAAATAACGAGCATTTCCATATTTCTTCTTCCTGAATGAACAAGATGATTTCCACCTAGAGTCATTAAGTCACCGATAAAGGCTACTACTTTTAGATCAGGGTTTCCCAGCTTTAATCCGGTTCCAAAAGCAATGGCTCTGCCGCGAGTTACGTGGAAGAAATCAACTCCCAAATCTTTTATGATTTCAGGTTCAAATGGGATATCCGAGACAACTACTATGTTAGATAGTTCAACCCCCGACTTTTTAATTCCGTTTGCAAAAGCAGTTATAATTGGGTTCATTTGTTTAATTTACAACCTCCTTCAAAAACAAATTTTTCAAGTCGTGTTTTCCATTCGATAACTTTTCTTATTTTCTTCTTTTCCTTAACTGCATATTCGATTGCCTCTGCTATATCATCAGGATTATGAACTCCTGCTCCTCCGTGAGGAACAAGTACAACATTTGCTTGTCCATGACTACATCTTTCAACCTCAAAAACGATTTGACCATAATTTATTTCAGGAACCACAAATGCTTTTACTTTGGAAGCGAGTTCATTTATTTTTTTATCCGGAAAGGGCCAGACTGTTATCAGACGAAGGCTACCTACTTTTATACCTTTTTCTCTCGCTTTTTCAATTCCTCTTACAGCAACGCGATATGATATTCCATAAGAGACTACAACAACGTCAGCATCATCTAATCCTTCTTCATTCAATTCAATAATCTTATCTGCATTGAGCCGTATTTTATCTACCAACCTTCTTGTAGGTAACTTTTGTCTTTTGCCTTTTTCCATTTGATTTTTTATCGGATACCCTTTTTCATCGTGAACAAGCCCTGTGATATACAAGTTGTAGCCATCACCTGCTTTTACCATTTTAGGTACAAGGTCTTGATCCGGTTTGAATGGCAGGTATTTTTCTTTGGGGCCATCATAAAATCTTCGTGGCTCAATTTCAATCTCTTCAGCCGGAGGAATCACTACTTTTTCAGACATATGCCCCACGCATTCATCAGCCATTATCATAACAGGACAACGATACTTTTCTGAAAGGTTGAATGCTTTAATTGTGTAATCAAATAATTCTTGTGGGGAATCGGGAGAGATGGCAATAACTTCATAATCTCCGTGTGACCCCCATCTTGACTGCATCATATCTGCCTGACCTGTTTTGGTAGGAACTCCGGTGGAAGGTCCACCTCGCTGGATATTAAGTATAACAAAAGGAGCTTCTATCATTGCACCCAATCCGATAGCTTCCATCATCAGTGAGTAGCCGGGTCCCGATGTAATAGTCATTGTTTTTACTCCGGACCAACTTGCACCCATCACAGAGGCAATAGAAGCCAGCTCATCTTCCATTTGAATAAACACAGCACCGGCTTTGGGAGCAATTCGTGCAAAGGTTTCTGCTGCTTCGGTTGAGGGAGTAATAGGATAGCCACCAATAAATCTGCATCCGGCAGCTAAAGCACCATAACCGGACGCCACATCACCATCCATGTAATAAGTTCCTGAATTTACATCTCTTGGATTTGCTTTCATTTTTCGACCTTTTTTGTTTCGGAAAGCCACTTATTATATGAGTCCATATAGGTAGGTCTTTCCCTATCAACAAACTTACCGACAATGATCTTTGTTTGAAATCCAATATCAAGATTTTTTGTATCTTCCCCGTGTCTTATCTCTGTATTATCATGATAAAATTTCATCATATCAAGTCCATCACCAAGCCGGTTAATTCTTGAATAGTACATTGCACAGGGAGAAATAACTTCAATCACAGAAAAGCCGGGTTTCTTTAATGCTTCGGCAATGGAATTTGTGAGCCTACGAACATGAAGAGCTGTCCATCTTGCCACATATACGGCTCCGGATGAGTCTGCCAGGTACGGAATATTGAATGGTGGTTCAACACAACCAAAAGGTGAAGTTGTGGCATAAGTTGCAAGTGGAGTGGTTGGTGCTACCTGTCCACCGGTCATTGCATAGATAAAATTATTTACGCAAATTACAAGCATATTAACATTTCTGCGAGCAGCATGAATAAAATGATTTCCGCCAATCGATATTAAATCTCCATCACCTGAAAAGACGATTACTTTCAGGTCTGGATTAGCAACTTGTATCCCGGTTGCAA
>DAOUUD010000131.1 GCA_030668345.1 Candidatus Cloacimonadota bacterium
CTGTCTAAGAAGCATTCAATAAAAACATACATTTCCGATCTATCTATAAAAGAAAATGTCTTGAAACTGATCGAGAATTTTGACCTGGTTGTTGGCGCTGTGCCCGGATTTATGGGCTTTGAAACGGTGAAGACAGTGATCGAAGCAAGTAAGGATATCGTAGATATTTCCTTCTTCCCGGAAGACGCTTTTCTGTTAGATGAACCGGCAAAGGAAAAAGGTGTTACTGCTATTGTGGATTGTGGAGTAGCTCCGGGAATGAGTAACGTAATTCTGGGTTATCACAATGCCAATATGGAGGTAGAAAAATTCGAATGTTATGTGGGCGGGTTACCGGTTCAGAGAACGCTTCCTTTCCAATATAAAGCTCCATTTTCTCCTATCGATGTGATTGAGGAATATATCCGCCTGGCACGTTTTATGGAAAATGGAAAAGTAGTAACAAAACCCGCTCTTTCAGAACCTGAGTTGATAGAGTTTGATGAGATCGGAACCCTGGAAGCATTTAATACAGATGGCCTCCGCTCTCTTTTGAAAACTATGAAAATTCCCAATATGAAAGAAAAAACCATGCGTTATCCCGGACATATCGATTATATGAAAATGCTGAGGGAAACAGGTTTCTTCCAAACTGAAGATATAAATGTGAATGGTATAAAAATCAAGCCAATAAACCTGACATCGAAGCTGCTTTTCTCTAAGTGGAAACTAGGGAAAAATGAACCTGAATTTACCGTAATGAAAATAAAAGTTGCCGGAAAAGAAACTGGAAAATTCATTACCTATGAATATGATCTTTTAGATAGATATGATAAGAAAACCGAAACATCTTCGATGGCTCGCACCACAGGTTATGCCTGTACAGCAGCAGTTAAACTTGTTTTGGATGGTGATTTTACAAGAAAAGGTATAAGTCCGCCGGAATTCATCGGAGCAGAAAAGGGATGTTTTAAGAAGATGCTGGATTATCAAAAAGAGCATGGAATTGTGTATCGGGTGCGCAAGACTTGACTCGCAGCGATGTAGAACGAGTGTGAGTCGAGGATTGCTGAAATGAAATATTGATCTCGCCCCATCCGGCAGCTGCCGGATCGGGGCAAGTCCAATAAATAAAAAGGGTAAAAAATGGATAAAAATAAACAAAAATATATTGGCGCAACTGCAATAATAATTGCTGCAATTTTATGGGGATTCGACGGAGTGGTTTTAACTCCACGGTTATTTAACCTGAACGTAGGATTTGTGGTGTTCATGTTTCATCTTGTTCCATTTGTATTGATGAACACATTTCTTTTCAGGGAATACCGCAGGCTGAAGGAGTTCACAAAAAGTGATCTTTTCGTATTGATCTCAATAGCATTCTTCGGAGGTGCGCTGGGCACACTGGCTATAGTAAAAGCACTTTTCCTGGTTAATTTTCAGCATCTTTCCGTAGTTGTTCTGCTGCAAAAACTACAGCCCATATTTGCCATCATATTAGCTGGGGTTTTCCTGAAGGAAAAAATTAAGCGTAGATTTATCTTTTGGGCATTACTTGCTATTATCGCCAGTTATTTCTTAACCTTTGGGTTCAAAAAACCTAACATGAGTGAAGATGCTCCATTGATCCAGGCAGCCCTGTGGGCGCTGGTAGCTGCCTTTTCATTTGGCAGTGCTACTGTTCTGGGGAAAAAAGCTCTAACAAGATTACCTTACTACACCACCAATTTTTTCAGGTTCGGATTCACCGCTTTAATGATGTTGATCTATGTTCTTATTACAAATAAGCTGGGAGAATTCTCAAATGTTACTTCCACGAACTGGCTTTTTTTCCTGATCATTGCAGTTACCACCGGCTCCGGTGCTATCTTCCTGTTCTATTTTGGATTGAACAAAGTGAAAGCTGTGGTCTCAACCATTTGTGAGTTGTTCTTTCCCATTTCTGCCATTTTCTTCGATTATTTTATTAACGGTCATGCGCTTTCTGTGGTGCAATGGTTCAGTGCAATTATCATGATAACTGCTATAGTTGAAATAAGTTATAAAAGGAAGAAAATACGATGAAAAAAATAATCACGATTTTATTTGTTTGTGCATTATTTATTAAGCTTACAGCGGATGATCCAGATATATCACATGATACAGCCCAACCGGACAAAGTCCACTTCCGTGTATTTACCGACCTGGGTGATGAATACGAACTGGTAAGTTATTTCTTTACTTCCAATCAGAAAAAGTACTATAAATCATTGGATGAAAACAGAAAGAAACGCTACTTGGAAGCATTCTGGTCAGCTCAGGATACTAACCCTACAACAGAGAAAAACGAGTTTTTAGAAGAAATTAAGATCAGGATTGCCTACTGCAATGATCATTTTACTCATTTCTATCCCGGCTGGACAACAGACCGTGGTAGAGTTTATATCCGGCACGGTGAACCGTATGAGATACTGAATGAAACTACCGGCATGAACACTAAGTATGCACGAAAAGATTATCAGATATGGAAATACAGAATAGCAGAATATTTAACATATATCTTCATCGATCTTCAACAACATGGCGATTACAGAATGATTTACAGTAATGGCGATGACTCTGAAGGTTCCTGGGCAGATTGGCATATGTATCTGGGAGAAGATTTTGATGAAGGACAATTATATTAAGGAGGAGTAATGACAAAAAAGGCAAAAACAGGATGTTTAATTGCAGCAGCAGTTGCAATTCTTTTGATCATCATCGTGATCTCGAGCCTGGTTGGTTCTTATAACAATATGGTAAAACTTGATGAAGGCGTAAAAGAGAAATGGAGTCAGGTGGAAAACGTCTATCAACGCAGATATGATCTTATCCCCAACCTGGTGGAAACCGTGAAAGGTTATGCAAAACACGAGCAGGAAACATTCACGCAAGTAACGGAAGCCAGGGCAAAAGCAGGTGGCACTTTCAATATATCCGAACAGGTTTTGAATGATCCTGCCATGTTCCAAAAGTTTCAACAGGCTCAAGCCGGACTTTCCGGCGCATTACAACGTTTGATGGTGGTTGTGGAAAAATATCCCGAGCTCAAAGCTAATCAGAATTTCCTGGCACTGCAGGACCAACTGGAAGGTACTGAAAATCGCATTACTGTCGAACGAAAAAGATTCAATGAAGCAGCCCGATATTACAACACCTATATCAAACAGTTCCCCAAAATGATCCTTGCCAATATGTTCGGATTCAAAGAAAAACAATATTTCAAATCTATGGAAGGAGCGGAAGAAGCTCCAAAGGTAGAATTTTAAGAAGAACCCGCGAAAAGCACGAAAAAACACGAAAAAAGATGTTTATGTGACTTCGGTCCGGGAAATAATAAATGATAGATTTACGAAGGGAAAACGAAATTTCGCATATTCAGCGTGATCAGAAATAAGCTTTAGAATATTTCGCGTGTTTAGCGGGAACAGAAGGAGTTGCCATGCCAAAAATTAATTTAAAAAAAGACGATCTGAAAAAGATAAGCTCGGCAGTTAAAGACGCAGAAAGTAAGACTTCCGGGGAGATCGCAACAGCCATCATCAAGGAAAGTTACAATTATGCTGTTTATGAACTTCTCTTTGCAGTTATAGTCGGCTTTATCTATTTTGTAGTGATGATGTTCTTTGTAGGTAGCATAGAGAACCGGCTGCAGAGTTTGTTCTGGGATTACCATATCGGACATCTGCTTATCTTTTATGGATTTTCCACTTTCCTGATGATCGCTCTTTTCTATTTTCTGGGGAATATTTCCACGATCGACAGGTTCATCGTTTCCAAAAAAATTATGCAGCAAAAAGTAAAAGAACGAGCCTTACGCCAATTTATGGAATCCGGGGTGTATAACACGAAAGACAGAACCGGAATATTGATCTTTATTTCTATCTTGGAAAAAAGAGTTGAACTACTTGCAGACAGCGGAATAAATGAGAAAATCCCGCAGAAAAAATGGCAGAGTATTGTAGATAATATCATTAAAGGGATCAAAGAAAAAAACGTCACTCCGTATTTAATTGAATCCATAAATGAATGTGGTGAACTTTTGGCACAACATTTTCCCATCCAGCCCGGTGATGTAAACGAACTAACCGATGAAATCGATATTCTGGAGAAATAATATGAAAAGAACTATAATATTTACGCTCATTCTTATATCATCTCTATTGGTTGCATTGGAAGTTCCCCGTTTGAAAGGCATGATCAACGATTACGGAGACGTTCTTTCCTCTCGCGAAGAAGTGCAGTTAGAACAATTATTACGGGATGCCCAGGCAAAAACCTCTTCTCAAATTGTATTGCTGACTATCAAATCCCTGCAAAATGAAAACCTGGAAGATTATTCCCTTCGTGTAGCAGATAAGTGGAAGCTGGGACAGAAAGAATTCGATAATGGTGTTCTGCTTCTCGTTGCCATGCAAGAGAAGAAAATACGCATCGAAGTGGGTTACGGACTGGAATCGATCCTTACAGATATTAAATGCGGTTATATTATCCGTAACTTTATCGTACCGGAATTTAAAAAAGGAAATTTTCCTCAGGGTATTGCCAACGGACTTCTGGCAGTAACAGGATTGATCACAAATGAATTTGAGATCACCGATGAGCAGTTGGCAAAATATCAGCAGCAGCAGAAAAAAGGGAATAATTCGCAACTTCCAATTGGTTTCATTGTATTTATTATTATGATGATCTTGATGTCGTTTGGCAGAAGAGGACGGGGTGGCTTATTTACAGCACTCTTTCTGGGAAGTATGCTCTCCGGTGGACGTGGAGGTCGCAGCAGTGGTTTTGGCGGAGGATTCGGTGGCTTCTCCGGCGGTGGTGGCGGCTTTGGCGGTGGCGGTGCTTCCGGCGGATGGTAACAGCATCCTTTATTAGATTATGAGTTCTGTAAAAATAGAGTGTTTTTGTAAGAAAAGTAAGGAATTATGTCTTTGCGAGTTTTTTTCTTATTGTTACTAACGAAGCAATCTCATTCTTTTATAATATTATGGTTCAATCAAAATGATTGAACCTGCGGAGGAGGTTGAATTATGAAAAAGATTTTAATATTAATTTTAGCTATTGTCATCTGGAGAGCTAAAATATTGCTTACTGGGGAACTGATCCCCAACATCGGTTTTATTAAGAAATTAGTGGATTCTGTAGATTGGCTGAATAGTCCGCATATCGTACAATTTTCCATGCTCATCATCGCTGTTCTATTAATTATAATTTTTGGAAAAGGTAAGTTCTCTGATTTCGGCTTTAAAGGTGCTCCTGTAAAACTAGTACTAAATTCCATTCTCCTGGCATTTGGTGTATCGCTGGTTATCTTTTTGGCGTTTGGGATCTAC
>DAOUUD010000025.1 GCA_030668345.1 Candidatus Cloacimonadota bacterium
AAATGATGATTCTGATCACACGGATGAAGTTATGATGAACAGCAAGCTGGGAATGGCTTTTCATCAACCATTGGATTTTATAAATTCTTCATTCGTACTTTCAAGGGATATAGATTATATTTATGATTTAATATATCATTATGGCTTTGAATATCGTTATAAAGAACTACTCGGTTTCAGATTGGGATATAGCGATACAGATTTTTCTACCGGGCTTAGTTTGAAGCTATACGATTTTACTTTGGATTATGCTTTTATTACCAGTGTGCTTGCCAATACAAATCGTATTGGATTAAGATTTAATTTCTAAGCGAGGAAACTATGAAAAGAATATTTTTGCTAACAAGCATTGTAATCTTACTTATGAGTTGTACAGGAGAAGAAAATCTGGGTGTGGATTCTACTCCCCCTGAACCTCCAGAATTAATACCTCACCTGGGTGATACAGGCGATGATGGTGATGAGTTTATATTTGGAAAAAATTATTACAATACGAACGATCCGGAGCTTGAAAATAACGGTATCGATGCTGTTCCGGGAGGTGACCAGATGCAGATCCAATGGCTCAATATTACAGATTCAGATATCGATTACCTGGAAATTTTCAGATTCAGTGCAGAAGATTATTTCAATGATAGTTTGGATTTTGTTGAAAAAATAGATTCAGTTGATTATTCTAATCAGTCAATCTACAGGGATGAGAATGCAGCCATAAATATGGAGGAGTTGTTTTACTTTATAAGAGCAGTAGATGAAGCTGGTAATTCCACACCTTCCGATACTGTGGGTTACAAACTTTTATATAAACCTTTTCTTATACAACCTTCTAATTTTATATCCTTCTCAAATGCTAATAATATAACATTCGAATGGGCTGGAGATACCGGTTTAGTGTATCGTTTACTAGTTTTTGATGTAGACCGGAACCCTCTCTGGCAATGGAGTCCTCTTGATTTAGACTCGCTTGAAACACAATATGGGGGACCTGCAATCACTCCACCGGATACTTTAATCTGGCGGGTGGATGTATTCGGGCAATCCGGGGTTTTACATACAATCGAAGGAAATGATTATTACATCGATTCCGGGGCAGAATCAGAGGAAAGATATATATATATTACTGAATAAAGAATTCCTTGACTCAGTAATATCAAATAAATACTTGGAAATTTTAAGGAGCATAAATGAAAAAAATAATATTACTTATAATTTTTCTAATGTTCTCTTCGGTTATTTTAGCTCAAACCGAAGGAGCAACTTCCGCCTATAATCCGGCATCAATATACCTTTATACCGGTACTCTGGCCGGTACAGAACAGTTGAAGATAAAAGCTTATATCTGGGGTCAGGTACAAAAACCGGGGCTATATATTGTTCCCGATAATACAGATCTTCTTACGCTTATTTCCTCTGCTGGAGGACCTACTGAGAACGCTAAACTTTCTAAGATAAGAATCATTCGAACAACAGAAGAAGGTGATAAGGTTATCTGGGTAAATATAAAAAAATATCTGGAAACGGGGAATCCCGATTTAATTCCAGTCTTAGAACCAGGTGATACAGTTGTTGTATCCGGTTCTACTTACTACGCTTTTACAAAGGCTGTAGATTGGCTAGCACAAATTGCTATTATTTTAAGTGTGTATGTAGCAATATCAAATATCAAGTAATCGAGGAATTATGCAGAGTCAATTGAATCAATTTAGCGAAAATGCATTAGAAGAACAGGAAATTCAATTAAAAGATTATTTAAATATAATAATTCGTTACAAATGGCTGGTTGCTTTTATTTTCCTGGCTGTATTCATAGCTTTCAGCATTTACACTGCAAAAGCATCCAGAATTTACAAAGCTACTTCAAAAGTACTTTTGGAAGACAGGATGGCAAGTGATCTTCTTTTTTCTTCATTCAGCAACAAAGCCTCATCAATAAATAACAATATTCAGATATTAACAAGTTATCCGGTAATGAAAATCACCTATCAGATACTGAGAAAGAAACCCGTTTTTACTTCTCTTCCCATCAGTAAAATTGAAAGTAATCCGGAAGGATATCTAAAAGACGGTTTATCTGTTGATACGGAACGCGAAACCGATATATTGATCATCAATTTTGAATCTACCAGCCCCCTGGAAGCAAAAGAAGCAGCCAATGCAGCTGCTCACGCTCTTATTCAGCAAGATACGGATTATGCCCGTATCGAGTTCAGGAATACTCGAGAATTCCTGGCAAATCAGTTGGAAGAAAATGATCGCCGGCTGCGTAATTCGGAAGAAGAATTACGAACATACAAGATCGAGCATGGTATTTCAATACTTTCGGAGGAAACTCAGGAACTAATTAAACAATCTTCAGAACTTGCTGCCATGTTTTCCGCAGCAGAAACAGAACTGGAAGTAGCAAATAATCACCTGAAATTTCTGCAAGCTGAACTTTCCGTACAAGATATATTACTTTCCGATGTTAATTCCGTTCTCTCTTCACCACTTCTGGATCAATTGAAAAAAGAGATCGTAGAAAATCAAACACAATATGTGAATTTCCTTACCAGATCAGACTACTCTGCAGATCATCCTGAACTGAAATCTTTGAACAATTCTATTGAAAGTGCAAAAAAAAGATTGAATGAAGAGATACAGAGGATCATCTCTGTCAAGTCCGGTTCTTCCGATCCCCTGATCTATCGTTCCACTCTTATTGAAAAAATTTCTACAGCTCAGATCGATCAGAATTTAAAAGATTCAAAAGTGGTAAGTCTGCAAAAAGCTGTTGAAGATTATAATAGGAAAATGTCTATACTTCCTGATACAGAGATTGAACTTGCCCGTCTGGAACGTAGCTATCTGATCAATGAAAAAATATACACTATGCTTATTGAAAAATTTGAAGATGCTAAGATCGCTGAAAGATCAAAAATTGGTAATGTTCGCATTGTGGAAGAAGCCCGAGTGCCTGCAAAACCCATTAAGCCAAATAAGAAAATGAACCTGATGATCTCAATTATTTTTGGTCTTGGAATGGGCATTGGAGCGGCATTATTGCTTCATTCTCTGGATTCTAAGATAAGAACTTTCGATGATGTGAAAAAGAATGTAGCACTGCCAATTCTTGGTACTATTCCATATATTCATATCTATGATTCCGATCTCGATCAAATCGAGAATATGATACGCAGTAGTAAAGATAAAGAGAAGGAAGAATTACTTACATTAAAACATTACATGGAAACAAAACTGATTACGGATTATTCACCAAAATCGTCTATTTCTGAAGCTTTTAGAATATTGAGAACTAACATAATAGCCAGGAAGAAAGACACCGATTCATTATCAATTCTGATAACAAGTTCCGGACCAAAAGAAGGTAAATCTACCATTCATGCTAACCTGGCAACTGCCCTGGCTCAAATGGATGCAAAAGTCATTCTTGTAGATGTTGACCTCAGACGTCCTATGGTTCACACAATATTCGATTTCGAGAAGGAAAATGGCATCAGTGATTTTCTCATTGATAAATCCAGCAATATCGAGAATATCATTAAAAATACATCTATTCCAAACCTTGATATAATTACCAGTGGCTATATACCACCAAATCCATCCGAACTTCTTGCTTCTCATAGAATGGATGAATTGCTTGTACAGCTTAAGGAAAGCTATGATTATATTTTACTGGATTCACCCCCTGTTATTGCTGTAACAGATTCCATGGTAATGGCAAAGAAAGTGGATCTGTTAACTCTGGTTGTGCGTATTGATAGCGCTGATAAAAATGTGATAAGAAGAGCAAAGGAACTATTGGATAATATTGATGTTAAAATAACTGGAGCAATTATAAACGGAATTCGTCCACATAAATACTATAGCAGTTACGAATATAATTACTACTATTATTACTATTATGGAAAAGAAGAAGATAAAAAGGCTTCAGCGAAGTTCTTCAGCAAAAATAAATCTATTTCTTGATGTTCTTGGAAGATGTAGTAACAGTTACCATAATATAAGGACAATCTTTTCTGAAATAGAGCTTTACGACAATTTAAATTTTATTTTGACAAAAAATAGTGCTGTTAGGATTTTGACAGGCACAGATTTTATAAATATAGAAGAAAATATTATTTATAGAGTTGCGGTCTTTATAAAAGATAAATATAAAGTGGAAGATGGAGTAGATATTGAGCTTGAGAAGAACATACCAATTGCAGCTGGATTGGGAGGTGGTAGTAGTAATGCTGCTTTCACCATTTCAGCACTCTCGGAACTATGGAATTTGAATTTAAGTGATTTGGAGATGCACAACATTGCCAGGAATTTTGGAAGTGATATTAATTTTTTTCTAAAAGGCGGATGTGCTCTGGGTGAGGGACGAGGTGATAAGATAACCTCACTCGAACATATTGATATCGATAATATTTTTCTGGTAAATCCCGGCTTTAGAATTTCCAGTGAAGAAGCTTATCAGGCAGTGCATTTTTTTAACGAAAACACACAATGGCAACAACTGATATCAACTCATGATGTTTCCTACTGCTACAATAAACTCGAAGAAGGTATCTGCAGGAAATATCCTGAAATTAAATTCATAATAGAACATTTAAAAAATAATGGAGCAAAGAAAGCAATGCTGTCGGGTAGCGGTGCAACTGTCATTGGCTTCTCTCCCGATAGAAAGATAGCAGATAATTTTACAAAATACTATTCCAAAAAAAAATATTGGAATTGCATTACAAAAACAAAAAGGAGTACAAAATGAACATTACTGATGTAAAAGTTTTCCTGAGAGAAAGCAACCAATTAAAGGCTTTTGTTAATATCGTTATTGATGACGCATTTATCATCAGAAACATTAAGGTTATCGAAGGTGAAAATGGTCTTTTCGTAGCCATGCCAAGCCGTCGAGTTAGTTCTGGTGAATATCGTGATATCGCTCATCCTATCAACACAGAAACCAGGAACATGGTAGAGCGCATTATCATTGAAAAATACAAAGAAGTTTTACAAGATGCTTTATCTGCAGCTGAACATACTGAAGAGGAAAAACCAAAAGAAAAGCAAGAAGAAAAGCAAGAAGAAAAGCCAGAAGAACAACCAGAAGAACAACCAGAGAAAAAACCAGAAGAAAAACCGGAAGAACAACCGGAAGAACAACCAGAAGAAAAACCAGAGGAAAAACCAGAAGAATAATTAATTTATGTTTTCTAGGCTTAAAATATTTACAGGCAACGCTAATGTAGAATTAGCGAATGAAGTAGCAAAATATGCAGGCATCCCCCTGGGAGATGCTGAAGTATTTAAGTTCTCCAACGATAATATTTTCGTTAAGATCAATGAAAATGTCCGCGGAGCCGACACATTTATCTTACAGCCTACTTGTTATCCGGTGAACGATAACCTGATGGAGCTGTTGATCATGATAGATGCACTTAAAAGAGCATCTGCCCGAAATATAAATTGTGTTATTCCTTCATTCGGTTATGCCAGATCCGATAAAAAAGATCAACCCAGAGTACCCATTACGGCAAAACTAGTGGCTGATCTGCTTACTACAGCCGGTGCCAGCCGGGTTATAGCAATGGATCTGCATTCAGACCAAATCCAGGGATTCTTCAATATCCCTGTGGACCATCTGTATTCTACACCCATTTTTGTGCGCTATCTCACAGCAAATCACGATTTGTCAGACGCTGTTGTAGTTTCACCCGATACTGGTGGAACCGCCAGAGCCAGAGCAATAGCAAAAAGACTGAATTGTTCTCTGGCAATTGGAGATAAACGCAGATTAGGAAATGATGACAAAGCAGAGGTCTTAAATATCATAGGTGATGTGGAAAATAAAACTGCCATCCTTTACGACGATATTATCGATACAGGAGGTAGTTTAGCCAAAATGTCTAAAACCCTGATGGATCGCGGAGCAAAAAAAGTTTATGCTGCTTGTGCGCATGGTGTTCTTTCCGGAAATGCCATTGAAAACCTGGAAGGATCTCCCATCGAGAAATTGTACATTACGAATTCCATTCCGCTTTCACCGGAAAAGAAAAAATGTAAAAAAATCGTCCAGCTATCCATAGCCGAACTGCTGGCTATAGCTATAAAAAAGATTCATATCGAGGAATCTCTTAGTAACTTATTCAGATAAAATACTTACCCACTTAGTGGGATTTCAACGGAGGAATAATGAACGTAAAAGTCGAAGCGAAATTACGTGAAATAGGAAAAAAGTCTGTCCTGAAAAAATACCGAAATGAAAATCTTATACCAGGAATTATCTATGGAGAAGGGAATGAAGGATTAAAAATACTCATTCCAAAAATTCAATTTCATAAAGATTACAAAAAAACCGTAGGGGAAGTTGCTTTCTTCAATATTCATGTTGATGGAAAGGAATTCAATACATTCATAAAAGAAAAGCAGATTCATCCTGTAACCAGGGAATTTGTGCATATCGATTTTATGGAATTTCATAAAGGGAAAGAGATCACCCTTAAAATTCCTTTCAGATACATTGGAGAAGCTGAAGGTATTCAAGAAGGTGGTCAGTTGGAAATTCTTCACAGAGAAATAGAAATTTCTTGCCTGCCAATAGACATTCCCGAAGAGATCAGCATTGATGTTTCTGAACTGAAAATTGGTGATTCTATCCATTTCGGTGATATTACCATACCCGAAAATATCGAAACTAATATGTCAGAAATAACTACTCTTGTAACTGTTCGTGCGCCTAGAAAAGAAGAAGTTATAGAAGTAGAGGAAGAAGAGGTTGAAGGTGAAGAAGCTGCAGAAGAAGGTGAAGAAACAAAAGAAGAAACTAAAGAAGAATCTTCTGATCAAGCTCCTGAATAATGAAATTGGTTGTAGGTCTTGGTAATCCCGGAGTAAAATATAAGTTCAACCGACATAACGCTGGGTTTTTACTTCTGGATAAATATGCTGCAAAAAGAAATATCAAATTTAAAAAGAAAATTAAATATGATATTGCAATTGCGGCTGAGATTATCTTCATCAAGCCTAAAACTTATATGAATAGAAGTGGTAATGCTGTCACATCGATCATCACGAAACACCTTGTTGATGACACCATGGTGATAGTCGATGATATTAATCTTCCACTGGGTGAAATCAGATTTAGAAAAGAGGGTGGTTACGGTGGTCATAACGGTTTGAAATCCATCGGAGCTGCTTTGGGCACAGATAAATTCAATCGATTTCGCATTGGTGTTGGCGCTCCGGAAACGGGGAAGCTTTCTGAATATGTTCTTTCCGATTTTTCTTTACAGGAAGAGGAAATCCTGCATGTTATATTTGATTTTTGTGAGATATTGCTGGAAGATTATCTAAGTGATGGTTTCGATCGTATGGTCGAAAGATATAGCAAACTTAAAAGATCCTATTCTGAGAAAATCAAAATTTCTCAGGATCAATAATAGCTGGTTTCACCGGCTGCATAAAAGACCAAAGGAGGAAAAATGTTGAAAAAGTACGAAAGCATGATCATTATAGTACCCACACTTACTGAAGACGACTCTAAACAAGAACTTGAAAAAATCAATTCTTTTATCAAAAAAAATGGTGGCGAAGTGCTCAATACCGATGATTTGGGAAAGAAGCGTCTTGCTTATAAGATCAATGATTTCAATGAAGGTTATTACTTCGTGAACTATTTTAATTTTGATACTGCTAAAGTATCCGAATTGGAAAGAATGTACAAACTTAATGAAAATGTCATACGCTACAATATTCAAACTAAATAGTGCGGGAGGAATAAAATGGCAAGTGAATTAAGATTTCCCAAGATCAATACAATAATCATTAGCGGCAGACTTACTCGTGACGTAGATTTACGATACCTGCCAAATGGCACACCAGTAGCAAAATTGCCTATTGCCTTCGATAGAAGTTATCAAAAAGATGGCGAGTGGCAACAGGAAACCAGTTATATTGATATAGTTGTCTGGAGTAAGCGTGGTGAACAATGTGCAGAATATCTACATAAGGGTAGTCCTGTTCTTTTAGAAGGATATCTCAGAACTCGTTCGTACGTAGATAATAACAATCAAAACCGAAAAATTACCGAGATTGTCGCACAGAAAATATCTTTCCTGGAAAAATCTGATATAAGCAAAGAGAAAAATGAAGAACCTTCAAACACAGAAGCAAAAGCACCGGCAGCAAATGTAACAGACGACGATGTCCCATTTTAAAGAATTCATAGGAGAAAAATAATGGAAGAAAAAATAGCAAAAAAAGAACAAATTGAATCTAAACCAAGCCAGCAAACTGATTCTCCAAATATCAGGAAAACTCCTTACAAAAGATCTTCATTCAGACCTTCCAAACCAACTTATATAAAGAAGAATTTCTTTTTTAAAAAGAAGGTTTGTTTTTTCTGTAAGAACAAAGAATCTGTAATCGATTACAAAGATGTATCTTTGATGAAAAGATTCATTTCAGAAAGTGGAAAGATATCTCCACGCAGATTCACTGGAACTTGTGCCAAACACCAGAGAAAATTAGCTACAGAGATAAAAAAAGCACGTCAGATGGCTCTTATTCATTTTACCGATAAACATAAATAAATATAGTGTTCCTTATAGCAATTCTGGCAGTAATAATTGCTACTATATCTCCTTTTTGGGGATTGATCTTTATATTAGCATCCGGTGGAAAATACCAGGAAAGAATATATATTTTCTTCGCTGTTTTTTCCGGTATTGTTGTGATTCTCAGTATAGCTTCAATCATTGATATCATCACGCTTTCCGATCTTATTGTGGGCGTTGGTGCAACTTCTCTTTTGTTTTTCTGGAGTTTGTTCAGAACATTTAATTACATTCGAAGCATGATGGCAGCCTTTTTCTTTAGCATTGTCTATTCCGCTGCACGGCAATTGATCTTCGGAAAAGCCTTTATTGAGAATGTGAATCAGGCAATCGAACAATATAAGGAATTCATTACTTCCGCTTTCCAGAATTCTGCGGAGCAAATGAATTTAGCCTTGGAGATCACAGAAAGCTTTAAAGAAATTTTTACAACATTTTATACTGGTATCTGGGTTTTAACGGTTGTTCTGGCAATATATTTCGGTTCGCTTCTTTTCTCCAGGAAAAACATCATGAAATGGAAACATAGAACAATTAGAATGCCATTTTTTTTGATCTATTTCCTGATAGTAGGTCTGGTATTATTTCTTATGCCCGGAACAAAAACCATAGGTATAAATAGTTTATTGATGTTATCACCATTATTCCTCATCCAGGGAATATCTATCCTGGACTTTTATTGGGGAAATTTCTTTAAAAAATCAAAATTTTTACTTTTTTTATTGATTTTTTCTATGGTGATAAATTATTTTATTTTAACTTTAGTAGCCCTTATGGGTTTACTGGATATTTGGTTTAATTTTAGAAAAATTAGCATAATGGAGGAGATGAATGAAAGTAATCTTAGCTAAAGATCAAAAGAAATTAGGTGAAGCAGGTAGTATTGTTATCGTTGCCAATGGCTATGCTCGAAATTACCTGTTCCCCCAGAATATGGCCATTCCCGCCACTTCTAAAAATATCAATAAAATCGAAGAGATCAAGAAGAAAGCAGAGGAAGAGAAACTGGCAATGCATAGTGAATATCTTGCCCTGACTAACAAAATAACTGAAGTAAAACAATTTACATTTTACCGTAAAGCAGATGAAAATGACCATCTTTTCGGTTCTGTTTCTGAAAATGATATCATCAAAGCCCTGGCGGAAAAAGAAATTAATGTCCATAGATCTAACGTAATTATGGATAAACATTTAAAAGAATTGGGATCGTTCGATGTTGAGATCGAATTTACTAGCGAGATCAAAGCAAATCTTAAGGTTAATGTGGAAAAGGAAACTAATTTAGAATAAAGGGAGGTACTCTTGAAAAAAATAATTAATGTCCTCGGTTGGATAGTTCTCTTGTTGGCTTTTGCCGCTTTGGGACTTAATGCAGACGATAAGTTATTTGGTTTTTTCTTATATCTTGTTATCTTTGCAATAATTTTTGGTCTTGTATACTGGTATATCAAGAAACACCATCGCAGAACGGAAATTGACTCCCAGAAAATAATTTTGTTACATAAGATATTGGGGATCATATTGCTGCTGGTTGCAGTTTTCAGCCCGGCTATCGCCTTAGGTAAGATCCATCTTCCCTTCCTGCCGAATCTGTTAATTTTCATCACTACTGCTGTTCTGATTGCTGCTGGCGTAGTTACAGTTACTATGATCAACAGCGAGAAAACAAAGAAAATTTTTGGCTACATTATTCTGGTTATTCTCTCTGCTGTTCCAGCATTTTTTGCTACTACTTACCTGGATCAGTTCTTTCCAAATACGTATAATGCGTTGGGAACGGCATACTGGGCAGTTGTATCTGTAGCTATTTTTTCCTGGTGGGGATTCTCTCTTTATTCAAAAAAAGAATAGAATTATACCAGGTAAGTCATAAGTTGATTTCCCATGGATTTTATCCGAACCGGAAATGTTTTACATAAACTTGTTCATACTATAGCCGGTGAAGAATATAAAGATTTTGTATCCATAGTTTTTGGCTGGAAAAAAATAGTCGGTGAACTGCTGGCAGAAAGAGCAACAATTCATAAAATTGAAAAGAACGTGCTCTTTGTTTCTGTGTCGAACAACGTCTGGATGCAGGAACTTGTCCTGAGAAAATTCCAGCTTATGTCTGATATACAATCACTTCTTGGTATAGAATTAAGAGATATTGTATTCTTTATGAAAGATGGCAATATAAAACGAAAGAAACGTAGGAAGAAAAATGGTTAAAATAGCTCCTTCCCTGCTTTCAGCAGATTTTACAAACCTGGAACATGAGATTTCCAGAGTTCAGGATGCAGGTGCCGATATTCTGCACCTCGATATTATGGATGGACATTTTGTTCCCAATCTCACTTTTGGAATGCCTATAATCAGGCAAATAAAATCGGTGGCAAAAATCCCCGTAGATGTTCACCTGATGGTAACCAACCCTCAGAATTACCTTGAGATCCTGGGTGATTGGAAGATCGATTATGTTTCTTTTCACCAGGAAACTGTTTTTCATCTTCATCGACAGGTTCACGTACTTAAAGAAAAGAACGTAAAAGCAGGTATCGCATTGAATCCTGCTACTCCTGTAGAGACTATTTACGATTTGATCCCAGATCTGGATTTTGTACTGATAATGAGTGTAAATCCTGGTTTTGGAGGGCAGAAATTCCTGACATTAGTATATGAAAAGATCCGAAAGCTGCGCAAAATAGCCGATGAAAAAAATCCTGCGCTGCTCATTGAAGTGGATGGTGGAATAAATAATACAATAGCTCCCAAACTTATAAAAGCTGGAACCGATATTGTGGTAGCAGGATCTTATATTTTCGGACAAAATGATTATCAAAAACAAATCCAGAGTTTAAGACAGTGAATGAGGAATAATGTTTAATAATCTCACCGAACGATTCGATGCGATCTTTAAAAAACTCAAAGGAAAGGGAAAACTCACAGAGCAGAACATTAACGATTCCATGCGAGAAGTTCGCCGCGCCCTGCTGGAAGCTGACGTTAATTTCAAGATCGTAAAGAATTTCATTGATGAAGTCAGTAAAAAAGCAGTGGGAACAGAGGTTATGAAAAGCCTTACTCCCGGTCATCAGGTTGTAAAAATTGTCCATAACCAATTAACAGCATTAATGGGAACGGATAACTTCAAAGTAAAACTGCCTGATAACCGGATGAATAAAATAATGCTGGTTGGTTTGCAAGGTTCCGGTAAAACAACTACCTGTGCAAAACTTGCGAGTAGTTTCCATAAGAAGAATTTGAATCCGACACTGGTTGCCTGCGACATTTACCGCCCGGCAGCTATTCACCAGCTTAATGTGTTGGGAAAACAGTTAGATATTCCCGTGATTTCAGATGAAAAACAGAAAAATGTTTTGAAAATTGCCAGGAAAGCATTAAAAGATACAGAAAATTCCGAAACGAATTTACTGATTTTTGATACGGCTGGTCGGTTGCACATCGATGAAAAAATGATGAAGGAACTCAGAGAACTGAAGAAATTATTGAATCCCGATTATATCTTTTTCGTGGCTGATGCAATGACCGGACAGGATGCCGTTAACGTAGCCAAAGAATTCAATGACCAACTCGAGTTTGATGGAGTAATTCTAACCAAAATGGATAGTGATGCTCGTGGTGGAGCTGCTCTTTCTATTAAAGCAGTTACAGACAAACCCATTATCTACGTGGGAACTGGTGAGAAAATTTCCGACCTTGATGAATTCCATCCCGATCGTATGGCAAACAGGATATTGGGAATGGGTGATGTTCTCAGCCTGATCGAAAAAGCTGAAGCCGCTATCGATTCCGTAGAAGCAGAAAAGCTGATGAAGAAGCTGAAAAAAAACCAGTTCACCTTTAGTGATTTCCTTTCCCAGCTTCAACAATTGCAAAAAATGGGACCCTTAGACCAGATCATGGGAATGCTGCCGGGAATGAGTACATCTGCATTGAAAGGTTTGCAGGTAAATGAAAAAGATTTGAAACACATAGAAGCTATTATCTATTCAATGACGCCACAGGAAAAAGAAACACCATCAGTAATAAATGGCAGTCGAAGACATCGCATAGCCCAAGGAAGCGGCACTTCCATACAACAGGTAAACAGATTACTCAAACAGTTTGAACAAATGAAAAAAATGATAAAAAAATTTAATAATCCCAAATCTATGAAAGAAGGGTTGTTACCTTTTTAAAGAAAGAGGATTAGATTTTAGTATAACTTTTTGATTCTAAATGAGTTATTTGTACTGAGCATCATTCTAAAAAATGCTTGACGACAAAAGTGCAAAAAAAAATTAATCCTTATTCTATGTAAGCATAAAGGTAAATATAAAGGAGAAAAAATGGTTAAGCTCAGGCTTAGAAGAATGGGGGCGATAGATAAGCCATTCTATAGAATTGTTGCAGTAGATTCACGCAAAAAAAGAGACGGTGCATACCTTGAATCTGTAGGATACTATGATCCTAAAACTGATCCTCTTACACTGAAAGTTGATATTGAAAGATCTTTATATTGGTTGGGTGTTGGTGCTCAACCCTCAGATACAGTAAGATCATTACTGAAAAAAGCCGGCGTAATGGAAAAATGGCATAGAATCAAATTCGGAGAAAAAACCGAAGAACCAAAAGAAAAAAAGAAAAAAACTACTAAGAAAGAAACTAAACCGGCAGCCCAAAAACCAGCAGTCAAAAAAACTGTAGTCAAAAAACCAGCTGCAAAACCAGCAGCAAAAAAACCAGTTGCAAAACCAGTTGCAAAACCAGTTGCAAAACCAGTTGCAAAACCAGTTGCAAAACCAGTTGCAAAACCAGTTGCAAAACCAGTTGCAAAACCAGTTGCAAAACCAGCTGTA
>DAOUUD010000218.1 GCA_030668345.1 Candidatus Cloacimonadota bacterium
TGAATGAAGAACAGGAGATTACCGCCAGCGATGTTGTAAACGATTTTTCTTATGAAGAGATAAGAAACATAATATTCGAATATGGTGAAGAAAGAGAATCCGGCAGAATTGCCAGAGCAATATTACGTGAGAGAACGAACTCCAGGATAAAAACCACCCTGCAGTTGGCAGATATTATAGAACACAACACAAATGCAAAACAGAAGGTAAAAGCCAAAGCCAGAGTTTTTCAGGCTTTGCGCATCTTTGTGAACGATGAGATGGAATCGTTGAAAAAAGCTCTGGAAGATTCCGTTAAAATGCTTAATCCCGGTGGTCGTATAGTTGTTATTTCCTATCACAGCCTGGAAGACAGGCTGGTAAAGAAATTCTTTAAGTATGAAGAAAAGGACTGTGTATGTCCTGTCAGTTTTCCTAAATGTATTTGTGATAAAAAATCTACACTTAAAATAATCACCAGAAAACCGATTTTGCCTTCTGCAGATGAGATAGAAAGAAACAACAGAGCTCGAAGTGCAAAACTGCGGATTGCCGAAAAGAGGGAGGTTGTATGAATAAAAAAGCTATTTTATTTATTTTAGTTGTATTTATTTTCATTTTTTCACATTATTATAATAAACACAAAATTCTCGATTACGCCCGACAGTGTAACAAATTGACCGATGTTTACAAATCGAACAAAGATATCAACTTGAACCTGATAACCGTAAATAGTAAACTCGGCTCCAGGGAGCGGATACAGAAATTGGCCTATGAAGAGCTGGGCATGTTCTATTCTTCCGATAATGCAAATGTACATAATATTAGAATAAACAGCCGCAAGGAAAGTTTCCGCCTGATAGATTACATTGTTCCCTCTGCCGAGGCTTTGATCAAGTAATAAATTGCTCATCTATAAAGGATGAGCTTTTTTATGAGAACAAGATTCATAATTTTTCTCAGCCTGAACATAATCATTGTGATCATCTGGGTTGCATATCTTTTCTGTATTCAGATATTAGACGCCCACCACCTGAACGCAACTGTGGAGATCAGGCAGAATCCCTCCAAAAAACTTATTCTCCCTAATCGCGGAAATATCTACGACAGGAACAACAACCTGCTGGTAAGTTCCTTAAAACAATATCAACTGGATATCGACCGCAGAACAATTTCCGATTATTGCAAACGTAACCGGGAATTCGATAAAGATGATATCTGCCTGCAGATTTCGGAAATCATTTCACAAAATACTAATTTAACAAAAAAAAAGATCCTTAAAAAAATTAATAAAAAACCTTTTAACAGCAGCGTTTTTATTTCTGAAAATATCTCCGAAACTCAATTGCTGGCTATTAAAAGTGAAATTGAAAAAAAGAAACTCCCCGGATTGACCTACACATTCAGCAGTATTAAACGAACCTATCCTTACGATGAGCTAGGTGCAAATTTCCTGGGTATGATAGATGAAACCTCTCAATCGGAACATTCTCAAAAAAGTGAATCTATCTATAATGTTTATGGTAAATGCGGACTGGAAGCTACTTACGACAAAGAATTATCCGGTATTTACGGGTGGCAGGAAACGGTTCATGATGCCAATAATAAACTTATTCCTCTACTCTTCCTGAAGGAAAAGAAACCTGGGAACGGCAACTCGCTGATACTTACTATCGATAAAAATCTACAGGAGATTCTGGAAGAAAATCTGTGGCAGGTATTGAAAGAATATAAAGCCATAAACGCCATCGGCATAATAATGGATCCATCCAGTGGAGAGATCCTGGCTATGTCTGGCATTAATAAAGACGATCATAAAAAATCTGCTTCCCTGCTGCGAGCTTCATCCAACCTGCCTGTTTCGTTCATGTTCGAACCCGGTTCCACTCTTAAACCTATTACAGCGCTCCTGGCTATTGAAAAGAAGATATACAAACCATCGGACAGGATAGACTGCCGGAACTATCATCTTACTTACGAATCGGAAGAGCGCGTAATTAAAGACGATCATAAATTTAAATATCTCAGTTTCAAAGATATAATTGCCTATTCCAGTAACGTGGGAATAAGCAAGATCGTGGAGCAGATAGGAAGTGAAACTCTTTATGAAAGGATGATAGCTCTAGGTTTCGGGCATAAGACCAGTTCCAATATTGCTGGTGAAGCATCCGGTATCTTCCGGAAATTAAAAGACTGGCAGGGATTTTCTCTTCATTCTATATCTTTCGGACAGGAAATTTCCGTCACTGCCCTGCAGTTGGCCAATGCATATTGCGCCCTGGCTAATGGCGGTAAGGTAATGCAGCCATACATTGTTAAAGAAATAGTAAATGAGAACAATAAAACCATTTTCACCTATGAACAGAAAGCCCTGCGATCTATTTCCAATAAGAGATCATTAGATACTTTGAAGGTTTTCCTTAAAGGTGTGGTAGATTATGGTACAGCTACCGGCACAAAGATGGATTTCCTGGAGATAGCCGGTAAGACCGGTACTGCTGAAAAGTCAATTCGGGGCAAACAGGGTTATGCAGAAGAAAGATATACTTCCATCTTCGCCGGTTTCTTTCCGGTGAAAGAACCTCAATATGTTATCGTGATAGTGTATGATGAACCGGATTACGAATCTTATTCTTATTATGCTACTCTTTCGGCAGTTCCCACTTTCAGGAATATCGTTACTAATATGATCAATCTGCCCCAGAGCGACATCCTGGTAAGTGTAAAAGAAAAGAACAAACGCTTCATCACTGCTCCCGATGTTACAGGAATGACTCGGGAAAAGGCAATTGAGCTTTTAAATAAGAAAAAGATAAAATACCAGGTTCAGGAACTTAGCACCGATGGAAACGTAGTGAACCAGTTTCCCAAAACCGGTACTTCCTACCCTGAAAATGAATTTCTGATAGTAATTCTTGACAATGTACGCGTTCCAAAGGAACAGAATGAATTGGATTATAAAATGCCCGACTTTACCGGGCTTACTTTGCGAAAGGCGATAGCTTTGGCAAATAAGAAAAATATAAAACTTATTATAAAGGGCAACGGCACTATCGTATGGCA
>DAOUUD010000133.1 GCA_030668345.1 Candidatus Cloacimonadota bacterium
AATTCGTCTCTCGTTTCTTATCATGCAAGCTCTGATTCTGATTATCATTTATAATCCCTGGAAATATTTCGTAAACGAACTTGCTTTTTTGAGTTATTTATGTCAAAGAAAATATTTTGTAACTATCAGCTTACTTAAGTATTTTTTTCTTTTGCTTCCCTCATTCCAATGCTCCGCCCACCCGAACTGGCGGACAAGTCCTGTGTTGGAATGTTTGTTTATCCGCTCCTGCGAATACAGAAAAAAAATATCTGCAATATTGAACCAATCTTTTTCAAAGCAGAACTTTGAGTTACCCTTTACTAAAATTCAAGATTTTTTAATCTTGCTTTTGCTGTTTCTGTATAGAAAGTTTCTTTTCCATCACCGTACATGATGATCTTTTTCAACCAGGTCTTTGCGCTTTTCGTATAACCTTCTGTCCAGTAAGCTTGTGCAATTTGGTATCTGAAACCTTGCATGTAAGCGCTTTTGGGAAAATCTTTTTCAAAATCTGAAAATGTTTTAAGAACAACAGGAATGTATTTCTTAAAATCTTGTTTCAAACCGAATACTTTTTGATTATCATCGGGATTTGATGAACCGAGAAGAGCAAAGAGTTTCCTTCTGTAAGCAACTTCTGCGGAAGGAGTATTGGGAAGTTCTTCCAAAACTTTATCATACCATTTTAAAGCGATTTCAACATTTGGCATCCAGGAAGAATCGATGATGAATTCTCTGTCTGCATTCGACCAGAAATCCCCATTTTGCAGATATGCCCTGGCAACAAGCGTAATCGAATTTCTATCGGAGTCAAAAGTAATAATGTCGGATATCTGTGAATATATTATTGCTATTTGCTTAGCATATTCGGAATCTGGAAATTTGGTGATCAGCAGTTCCCAATCTTCCAGAGCAAGCGAGTAATCTCCTTCTTCAAAGATGATCTGACCGACGATATACAAAGCTTTTGCTTTTTCATCCGCAGATGAATCCGGATTATGATATATTGAAAGGAATTTTTCTTTGGCTATCTCATTAAAATTATGCCGATAATAATCATTTGCTATATCCAGAGCAGAAACCTTAGAATGCTTTTCTTTTAATATAGCTTGTTTTATATTTTCAAGTTTACCGGATATTGTATCGTTCAATTCGTGATCCGGATATTCTTTTTTGAAATTATTCCAATCGGCAATTGCATTATTAAAATCTTTTTTCTCATACGAAATTTCACCCATCATATATAGAGCTTCGGCTTTATATTCTTTTGGTGTTCGTTCATTATTGTATAGTCCAATGAATCGTTCCAATGCTTCATCCAGAAATCCGTGATGATATAGGTCAAAAGTTAAATTTAGCTGATATAGTGGATTTGAGCTAATTGATATTTCCGTAGAATATAATAGATTAAAGATCATAATAAAAACAATAATAAACAATGCTATTTTCATATTTATCTCCTTGTCTCATCATATTTTTTATTAATTTTAATATCAACACGTCTGTTCATTTTTCTATTCTCAACTGAATCGTTTTTAACGATTGGTTTATATTCACCAAAGCCCATGGCTTGCAATTGAGATGGTAAAAAATGATCATTTTCGATAAATATTCTTACAACAGAAATAGCTCTTGCTGTAGAGAGTTCCCAATTAGAAGGAAACTCACTGTTATTGATCGGAACGTCATCGGTATGACCCTCAATACGGATTTCCCAACCAAGGTCTAATTGGAAAGAATCTTGAATGCTTTTTGCAATAAGATCAAGAGCTTTTTCAGCACCTTCTTTCAGATCAGCTTTTCCACTTTCAAACAGGATCTCACTTGGAATGGTTATTGTTTTTTCATTCAAATCAAGCGAGGATTCCGTAGCTTTCAATTCTTCTTGTTGTAATAATTTATATTGGGAACTAACTATAAAGAAAAAGACGAAGAAAACCAGGAGAAGTGTCATCAAGTCAGCAAAAGGTATCATTGTGTCTAAAAGGTTCTCATCAAGTTTTTTTTCCGAACCTTTTACTAGAGTTTCCAGTTCATCTTTTATCTGAGCTTGTTTCAGATCAACATATTCTGCCTGATACTTTTCAGCATCAGCTTTTATTGATTTGTCTTTCCGCTTCTTAAGATTCTTTATATATGCCATATTTCGATTTTCTTCAAATTAATCTAAAAATCCATGTAATCTTTCTTTGAGGATCAGATTATTATCACCTCTTTGAATGGATAGAATTCCTTCTAAAACTAATAACCTCAGGCGAGTATTGCGGTGATTTCTAACTCCGATCTTCCCTGAAATAGGTTTAAAGATCAGAGCTGCCAGGATCAGACCATATAAAGTGGTTACCAGGGCAAATCCCATTGCAGCCGGTATTTCTTCCGGCATTTGAACTCTATTAAGCATTGCAATAAGACCGATCACAGTTCCCATCATTCCAAACATTGGAGATAATGAACCGGCAATATAAAAAACATTCTCGGCAATATTATGTTTCCTCGTTAAACCTCTGTTTTCTCTTAACAAGACATCACGAATAAATATAGGATCCATATTATCAGCAACTAAAGTCATACCTTTTATCAGAAAGGGAAAATTTGTGTATGCTTCTAAGTTCGTAATATTATTTACTCCGTTCTTTCTCGCGTCGCTGTTTATTTCTACTAATGAATTTATGATCTCTTTCTCGGAATGATCCTTTTCGATTATTATTTTACCAAGTGCACTCAAAGCGTGATAAATATCTGTATATGAGAAAAAAATCAGAATTGCACACATAGTACCACCGAGAGTAATTAGTATACCCGAATAATTTATAAAAATGCTAACATTTTCATTTAGAAATATTACAAAAACAATAACCGCAATACCTAAGATTAATCCAACTATCAACGAAGATTTCATAATTCCTTCCTTATATATATCCTAAGATCGTCTTAATTATTTTTAATGTATCATTGCTCGCTATTTCTTTTTCTTCATCGGTTCGTGCACCCGCAAACTGTAGTTCCTCATTTATCATCGATGCTGTTCTTTTCGTCATATTGGAAATAAATTTATTTTTTATAGTTTCATCTGCACTTGCCAGGAAATCAACTAACAGTTCGTGATCGATCTCAAAGATAATATCTTTCAACAACGGATCATCTAATTTCACAATATCTTCAAATAAGAAGATGTTGTCTCTGATCTCTGTTGCTGTTTCTTGATTTAATTCACAGATCCGCTTAAAGACTGAATTTGCTTTTTTATACGGCAGATTATTAATGAATTTCACTAACGATGCTTTGCCATCTGTTTTGATAATTTGTTCATCAATTGTCTTTTTATAACTTTTTAAAATATTTGCTCTGAGTTCGATGAGTTTGTCTTTTGGTAAATTTGTTTCATTCATCATGATTTCAACTAATTTGTTAGTTCTTTCGTTTGAATCATTAATTAATAATCGATTTACAAAATTAACCGAAAGTACGGAAAGTATATATGATAATTCATTTTCCTGCAGCTTTCTATTTTCCATAAGATCAAAGAATTCATCGGTTGTTAAATTTTCTAAAAAATTGAAATCAGGAAGTTCTTTTGTTTTTTCTTTTTTTTCTTCCAGAATATTTATTCCCAGAGGGTTTTTTTTCGATTCTTCTAAAATAGCAGAACTATGTAATTCAGATGAAGAAGCTCGACCAGGCTTGATCGGAAAAGGGTTGCCTGCTTTAGATGTTTTGATCTGGCTAATTGAATCACGAAGTGATCGTATTCCAAAGCGAAGTGTAGAATTCAATAATATCAAGATAATAGATAAGACCAACCCGATGATCACGATCATCCAGATATTTGTAGAAATTCCTTTCTCCTCGTTAGTAAATGGTATTGTTTTATTTGTATATGGAAAAGAAATTTCATCAGTTTTCTCAGGTTTTACTCCGGCATCAGTAATAGAAAGAGTTTTATAAATCGTAAGTTCATCACCCTTTTGCAAATCAAGTCCCAACCAGTTCGTTACACTTTGTTCTACAAATTTTTCTTTATCGGATTTAATTGATTTCATCAAATAAATGCTGACTTTCATATTAATAATTTGGATTTGATCAATATTAGCATTTGTCAGTTTGTTCTTTAATAATTCGATTTTGCTCTTCTGAATATCATCTTTATAATAAGATTTATTATCCCCTTTGGAAGTTTGTGATTGATAAGCAGGATATTTAAGATCAAGATCGATAATCACAACAGATTCACCGACGAAAGGAAATAATAATTTTTCAACTCGTTCAGATATTTTCTGTTCTGTTTCCAATTCTACAATAGTATTGAGATTCTCGGATCTTATGGCAGAAAGAACACAAATTGAAGAAAGCAAACACATAAATATTAAAATCTTTTTCATATTAATTCCTTTTATACTTAAGAGTAGATCGACTATACAGCATGCATTAATGCCTGGATGATAATTCCGAAAAGACTCTGAATCCAGATAATACTCACCATTCAACATCTATTTCCTCATCTCTACAGCTTTCTTAATAAACTCTCTGAAAATAGGGTGTGGTTCATCGGGTCGTGATTTGAATTCGGGATGGAATTGGACTCCAATGAAGAATGGGTGAGAGGGTAATTCAACAATTTCTACTAAAAGGTCATCTGGTGAAATCCCGGAAATACGCATGCCATTCTCTTCAATGGTTTTCCTATACTCGTTGTTGAATTCATACCTGTGGCGGTGTCGTTCGGAGATTTCGTTGTGAGCGTAAATATCATAAGCCAGGCTATTTGTCTTTAATGAACAAGGATAAGCTCCCAGCCGCATTGTACCGCCCATCATTTTTATATATTTCTGGTCGTTCATCAGGTTAATAACCGGATTTTTACACTTTTCATCGAATTCACTGCTATAGGCATCTTTCAATCCGCAAACATTCCTGGCAAATTCGATAACTGCAGTTTGCATACCCAGGCATATTCCAAAATAGGGAATACCGTTTTCCCTGGCATATTTGGCAATCGCCACTTTTCCATCTATCCCGCGAATTCCGAAACCACCGGGAACAAGTATGCCATCTACGTCTTCCAGGCTTTTTTTAATGGCATTTTCAGATATCGCTTTTTCCGAATCTACCCATTTGATATTTAACTTTACTCTATGAAAGGCTGCAGCATGAATTAGTGCGGCACCCACGCTTTTATAGGCATCCTGGTGCTTTACATATTTGCCGCAAACTGCAATGGTAACTTCCTTTTCCGGGTTTTTGATATTAT
>DAOUUD010000233.1 GCA_030668345.1 Candidatus Cloacimonadota bacterium
AACTCATGATGTGCCGACGGTCAACCTGGTTTGAGCTGGCTGTTAGCTTCCTTTTTGGGATAGGTATCGATTGCAGGTGCACACTTTTTTTTAAAGAGGTTCAGGGTTCAAGGTTTTGGGTTCAAGGTTAAAAGTAAAAGGGAGCAGATACAAGAATAAAGGACTGACTATGGCTGGTAAATATCAGATTCCCAGAGGAACATTCGACATCCTGCCGGAAGATAGCTACAAATGGCAGTATGTAACAAATGCTTTCAAGGAAGTTGTAAGAACATATAATTACCAAGAGATCATCACGCCCATATTTGAGAAAAGCGAAGTTTTTGAACGCAGTGTGGGGGATAGCTCCGATATCGTACAGAAGGAAATGTACCGGTTCCAGGATAAAAAAGGACGTGAATTTGCTCTGCGTCCGGAAGGAACTGCTCCTGTAGTTCGCTCTTACGTGGAGAACAGTCTGGGCATGAATGGAGGCAACACCAAACTTTTTTACTTGGGTCCCATGTTCCGTTACGACCGTCCCCAGAAAGGTCGTTTTCGTCAGTTCTACCAGTATGGTGTAGAAAATATTGGCAGTGATAATCCCTTTATCGATGCGGAAGTTATTGCAATAGGTTATAGTTTCCTGAAGAAGCTGGGTCTGAAGAACTTTGCTTTGGAGATCAACAGCATCGGCTGTGCGAATTGTACTCCGGATTACGATCAAGCTCTGGTTAAATATTTTACACCCTATCTTGATGAAATGTGTTCTGATTGTAATTCACGTATTAATAAAAAACCCAAACGGCTGCTGGACTGCAAAGTTCGGGGTTGTAAAAAAATAGCTAAAAATGCTCCTTCCATGCTGGACTATCTGGATGATGAATGCAGAGATCATTTTGCCGGAGTGCAGGATTTCCTGAAGAAGATGGAGATTCCTTTCACAGTTAATCCAAAAATCGTACGAGGACTGGATTATTATAATAAGACTGCTTTTGAATTTATAGATAATAAGCTGGGCGCCCAGAATACGCTGATCGGTGGGGGTAGATACAGTGGACTGATCTCACAGTTTGGCGGAAAAAATATACCCGGTACCGGTTTTGCCGGTGGGTTCGAGAGATTGATCTTATCGATGGAAATTGAAGGACTTTCCTTCGGAAAAGAACAGCTTCCTGATATATTTCTGGTTACACTGGGTCAGAAAGCATTTGAATATGGAAATAAACTGCTATTAAAACTTAGAAATGCAGGTATCTGTGTGGAATACGATCCCGATAAAGAAACGATGAAAGCTCAGATGAAAGCTGCCGACAGGTCAAGATCACGCTTCACCCTGATCCTGGGTGAGGATGAACTTTCCCAGAACAAGATAATCCTGAAAGAGATGGAAAGCGGAGAACAGGAAATTATCGGACTGGAAAAAATAGTTGAAAGTCTGAAAAAGATGTGTAAAAAATAACTGGAAATTTTTATCTTGACGCAAAAAGCTGGCACTCTAAAAAAGGGTTTGCTAAAAATGAAATTTAGATTAATATTTTTAAATAAAAAAAATGGAGGAAAATATGAAACTAAAACCCCTTGATGACAGAGTAGTGATCGAAATAAAAGAAGAACTTGAAGAGAAGAATGTGGGAGGAATTATCATCCCGGATACAGCCAAAGAAAAACCGCAGATCGGCAAGATCATTGCCGTGGGACCGGGCAAGATGAATGACGAAGGTAAAATTATCCCACTCTCTTTAAAAGTTGGAGATAAAGTTTTATTTTCAAAATATGGTGGAGATGATTTTGATTTCAAAGGTAAAAATGTTAAAATAATTTCTCGTTCAGATATTTTAGCTATCATTGAATAGGCAGGTAAAATATGGCAATTATCGACGTTAACCTGGATAATTTTGAAGAGGAAGTTCTTAAGTCTGACATTCCCGTACTGGTAGATCTCTGGGCACCTTGGTGTGGTCCCTGCAAGGCTATAGGAGCCACCGTCAGTGAAATTGCCGAAGAATATACCGATAAATTGAAAGTGGTTAAGCTAAATATTGATCAGAGTCCTGAACTAGCCACAAAATATAACATCATGTCTATTCCCACCCTGCTTATTTTCAAAGACGGTCAGGTGGATGGACAGATCATCGGTCTGGTTGGCAAAGATAAGATCGAAAGTAAATTTAAACATCTGATCTAACAATTACAGAAAAGTTATTAAAGCAAGCCTGTTGATTTTTTTCGACAGGCTTTTTTATTTTCACACAACTTTTTCAATCCTAAATTTTGTTCGCCTGCGGACACTTGGTGTGCAGAAACGTACATAAATAACCTCTTTTAAATATCCAGGATGTTACTATCTTACGTAATTATAAGCGGTTAAGTAAATGGCATTAAAAATGCTTTTTCTTTAGGGAAGAATAAGGGAAAATATTATGTATAGAAAAAAAAAGAAGCCTGCTTCTGGCGGGAAGCAGACTTCCAGTGAGGTTGAATTAAATAAATTAACCCAACATCCGACAAAACAAAAACTATTTCTTTTCAGTTTTAAGGCAAGTTTTTTCAACAAAAAAAAATAAAAAAAGATCAAAATGGATATTTTGAATTATGAAATCAAAAAAAAATGGAGGAAAAGATGAATTTAAAGAAAATTTTATCAGGCTTAATGGTTTTATTTGTTTCAACGATTATTTATGCAAATGAAATTCATGATGCAATTTCAGACAGCAATTTTGTAGAGGTTAAATCGCTTTTAGAAAGGAACTCTGAACTCTTAGAAACCAAGAACGATGCTGGCTTAAGTCCGTTAAATTTAGCAGCATGGCAAGG
>DAOUUD010000074.1 GCA_030668345.1 Candidatus Cloacimonadota bacterium
AAAAATGGACATGTTCTATATTAATAAGATCGAGATAAGCGGGAATATCAATCTGGAAACCGAATTTCTGCAAAACCTTTCCCGGGATTTTCTGGGACAGAATCTTTATGCAGTTTCCAAAAAAGATGTGCTTCAAAAATACGAAAACATAGTAAGGATAGACGATATTAAAGTAATAAAAGTCTTTCCTGATGAGCTAAGGATAAAAGTGGAAGAAAAGAAAGGGATTTTCTATTTGAAATCTAAAGAAGGCGAGCTGTTCCCTATCGACAGGAACCGTATTGTGCTGGATAATAAGAATTTTTATGAAGATGAGATCATTCCTGTTATAGAAACAGATATTCCTGCAGATAACTTTCTCTTTGGGAAAAAGATCGAAAACGATTTCATGGAAAGGGTTTTCACGTTCTACGATAGATTAATAAAAACCGATCCGGAATTTTCTAACCACATATCGGAATTTTATGAGGATGATGGTGATATAGTTATGGTAGAACCCAATATTGGCTACCGAATAATCTTTGGAGACGATGAGATTGAAGATAAACTTAAACGATATGTTTTCCTGGAACAAAATAGAACATTTGAAAAGGGTACTATTGTGGACCTTCGTTTTAAGAATCAGCTGGTAATAAGGTCGGAGGATCAATGAAAAGCGGACAGATAATTACCGCCATAGATATTGGTACAACCAAGATTTGCGTAATAATAGCCACTTTTAATGAAGAAAACAAGCTGGAAATCAAAGGTATTGGCACCAGCAGGTCAGACGGGCTTGTTAATGGCATCGTAGTAGATATTATGAAAGCTACTCAATCGATAAAAGAAGCTATTTCAGAATCGGAAAAAATGGCTGGTTTTAAAGCCAGGAATCTATATGTAGGTATTGCCGGAAATCATATTAAAAGCCAGAATACGATCGGCAGAATTTCTCTTACCACTGGTGCAGATCCCTGTGAGATTACCCAGGAACATGTGGAAAATGTGATCACGAATTCCAAGAATAATGTAAAAATACAACAAGGTAATGAACGACTGGAAATTATACATGCCATTAATCAGTATTACAAGATAGATGATCAGGAAGGCATCCTGAATCCTGTAAGCATGAGCGGATTTAATCTTTCTGCTCATGTTCATATTGTTATGGCAGATATAAATGCACTTCGCAATGTGAAAAAATGTATAGAGAGAGCAGGTTATAAAGTAGAAGATATCTATCTTGAACCAATAGCCTCTTCCAATGCAGTTCTAAACGAAGTGGAAAAAGAGCTCGGTTCGATCCTGATCGATATCGGGGGTGGCACTACAGATATCGCAGTATTCTATAAAAACAGTATCAGATTCAGTTTTGTTTTACCCTTAGGTGGAACAGACATCACTAATGATCTGGCAATCGGACTACACACTTCGCCACAAAATGCTGAAAACTTGAAGATCAATCAGGGTAATTCATTGGCATCCCAGATACCGGAAGATGCTCTTATCGATATTGAAGGTATAGGCGGTAGAAAACCAAAACAGAAAAAATTGCGGTATGTTAATGAGATAGTAGAAGCCCGCATGCGTGAGATATTTGAAGGCTCATACAAAATATTACAAGAACAGTATGATCTGAAAATGATCACTGCCGGTCTTACAATGACCGGGGGTGCATCCCTGTTAAAAAGCAGTGATGTCTTAGCTGAAGAGATTTTCAATATGTCCGCCAAGATTGGCTATCCGAATCTATCCGATCTTTCGGGACCTACAGAACGGCTGGAAAACCCGAAATATGCTACCAGTGTAGGAATTCTGTACTATGCTTATAGTGAACTGGCAAGCAAGGAAAGCAAAGTTCAAAGTATAAAAATCGGAAATTCTTTTACAAATATCATCAATAAAATTAAAGAAATATTTAAAGATTATATTTAGGGGGGAAAATGCTCGAACTCGACCTTAATCAAGACGAAATACCCTTCGGGACACACATTAAGATCATCGGGGTTGGCGGAGCTGGCGGTAACGCCATTAACACAATGATAGACTATGGTCTTACCGGAATGGAATTTATTGCAGCTAATACTAACATTATGGATCTAAAAAGATCCAATGCTAAAATAAAACTCCAGCTGGGAAAAGAAGCTACCAAAGGACTGGGCGCTGGAGCTAATCCGGAAATTGGTAGAAAAGCTGCTGAAGAATCCCGCGAGGATATCAAGAATCACATCAAAGATGCCGATATGCTGTTTATTGCTGCTGGTATGGGCGGAGGTACCGGAACCGGTGCTACACCAATTATTGCGTCTCTGGCTCGCGAAATGGGAATACTTACGATAGGTATAATAAACCGTCCTTTCATTGGCGAAGGTAAAAAACGTACTGTAAACGCAGAAAAAGGGATAAAGAAACTGCGGGAAAATGTAGATACACTGATCGTAGTTCCCAATGAAAAATTAAAAGAAATATATCCGGATATGACAGTGATCGAAGCTTTTAAAAAGGCCGATAATGTTTTATATGAAGCTGCTAAAGCTGTTTCTGAGATAATTCATTACAGCGGTTATATGAACGTTGATTTTGCCGATGTACAAACAGTTATGGCAAATCGCGGTATGGCTTTGATGGGAACCGGTGTATGCGATGGAGACGAAAGAGCTATCAAGGCAACTAACCTGGCAATGAATAATCCGCTTTTATCTGATATTCATATAGAGAATGCCAAGGGAATTCTTATTAATATAACTGCCGGTAATGATTTCAGGATGGATGAATTTGAAGTTATTACCCAGGAGATCGTAAAAAAAGCCGGTGAGGATGGTGACATTATTACTGGTATTATATTCAATGAAGCCATGGAAGGCAAGATCAAGGTTACACTGATAGCCACTGGACTGGATACTCCCGGCACTACCGTTTACGAACGGGAAAGCATAATCAGTGAAAAAGTCGATGATAGCGAAGATATCAATAAAACACTGATTCGAATCCGTAATTCCGGTTCCATGAGCCTGGACAAAAAACAGGATACTGAAACCAATGAACTTCCCGGCAAGCAAATGGAAATCCCGGCTTTCTTGCGTAAATTCTCCAACTGATGACCGATTTTTTTCTTAGATTATTAATTTTGGCTTTATCTATTTACCTGGTAGGTAAAATAACTAAACTCTTTGTTATAGAAGATTTTATTACAGCGATCATCATAGCTGTTATTCTTGCCTTAGTTAATGTAATTATTCGGCCGGTATTAGTATTGTTAACTTTTCCGTTGACTATCCTTACATTGGGTATTTTTCTGCTTTTCGTAAATGGATTGTGCTTGATCATCGTTTCTGCCCTGGTTCCAAGATTTAAGATTGCGGGATGTCTTAATTCTGCCATTGCAGCCCTGTTTATCTCTATTACTAATTTAGTATTGGAATGGCTGGCAGGATAGCATATTTGGAGTAAATGATGTCCTATTTGAAAGAGTTCAATATACTAAAAGATAAATTCGATATTAACCGGGAAAGTATAAATATCGATGAGCTTTTTTTACAAATTCATAATTTACCTTTTGAATCTTTCAGTTACAATATCCTTCCCGGCGAAGAAGTATATCGATGTAATGAACACAACAGAACTTTCAAAAATATACCGGAGCAGAGAAGCACACCCGATACACCCAATCTGAATCGAATATTAAATCTCGATGATTCCAAGATAAAGGAAAACGTTACTTTCAACTATAGCATCTTTCAAAGTTACAAACCGGAAAAAGAAAAACCAGCCAAAGATAAAAAGAAAGATAAAAAAGTAAAAGAAAAGAAAAGAAAACCTAAAAAAATTAAATCAAAAGGTGTGATCATCCTTTTACACGGGCTTAATGAAAAGGATTGGACGAAGTATCTCCCCTGGGCAAAAAAACTGGCAGAATCAACTCATAAAACGGTTGTTCTCTTTCCTATAGCTTTCCATATGAACCGTGCACCAAAAGAATGGTTAGACCTCAAATTCATGACCAGTGTAAATAAAGAAAGAAAAAAGCTGAACCCTAATCTTTCATACAGTTCTTTTGCCAATGCAGCACTCAGCTCCCGGCTTCAATTCTATCCACAAAGATTTTTGTGGTCCGGTTTACAGACTTACTTCGATATAATCCAGTTGATTAGAGAAATAAAATCCGGATATCATCCCATAATATCCAAGAACGAAAGCATAGACCTTTTTGCTTATTCGATCGGGTCTTTCCTGGCACTGATACTTATGATGACCAATCCCTACAATTATTTTTCAAAATCCAGGCTTTTTAACTTCTGTGGCGGTCCTACTCTGAACAGGATGTGTCCAACTTCCAAATTCATCATGGATAGCGAAGCAAATATCGCTGTATATTCTTTCTTTATAGAACACATAGACCAGGAAATGAAAAAAGACGAACGGTTGGCTCATTACTTCAGTAAATTACATCCTGTGGGAAATTGTTTTAAAAGCATGCTGGACTATCATAAGATGAAGGATTTTCGTGAAAAGAACCTGAAAGATATCAGCAAAAGAGTGGCAGCATTAGCTTTGAAAAAAGATCAGGTTATACCTCCCTCAGAAGTTATTAACACACTCAATGGTGAAAATCGCAATATCTCCATTAAAACTACAGTTATGGATTTTAAATATAAATACGATCATATCAATCCTTTCCCGGTATCTGAAGCTCTGGAAAAGAAAGTAGATAAATATTTCGATAAGGTATTCAAGATCGCTGCTAAACATTTAAAATAGTTCTGAATAGTATGAAAAAAATTCTAATCTTTATTAGTTTATTCTTTTGTTTCCGTATTTATGGCTTTAACTTTCTGGAATATTTCGATAACCGTTCTTACCATTACACATTGAATTCTTACATAGGCAGTGACTACTTTCCAGATCGTGATGAAAACGAGTTCAGCTACCTGGAGAAAATAAATTTTGAGATTGGCTGCAAATACATAATTCAGCAGAATTCTTCTATCTGGATGGATTTGAGCTATAAAAATGATCTTTTCGACAAGAAGGTAATTCTGGAAAGAACCGGTATCTCCACAATCCGTGGAAGCTGGGAATTTATTTATAAGTTCGATAGAATTGAGATCGGAAGATATTCTTACATCTTGAATCGCAATGTGTACGGAATATATTTTGATAAAGGTGTGATAGAAGATTACAGGTTCAACGGATTTCAGATAAACAAAGAAATAAACAGCTTCCTAATATCCGGAAAAGTGGGCGGTAATAATTTCAATTCAAGCCTGGGAATGCTCTCAGTTGATTTTTCTAATAATAACGGCAACTTTGAAATTTATTATTTATACTGCGGAAGGGATAGATTACTAAATATGCCCATGCATGCTTTTGGTTCTGAGTTTATTCAAGATTTATATTTTTTACGCATTTATAATTCAGTGGTTTATGAATATATGCATGCTTATGATTTCACTCATAATACGAGGGAACGTTTTGCAAATCTATCGGAACTCGTTATCCATCCGTCTGATGCATTAAGTTTTGGTTCATGTTTTTTATATTCTATTTTCGATTGGGAAACAGATGAGAAGTGGCAATCCCAATCTTACCTGGAAATAAAGTTTAATAAATTCACGAATTATGCAGCATATCGTTATTGGGAATCGGATATTGGATTCGATCGAGAGATCAATATCATTAATGCTTATCAGATTCTTCCAGTGTGGTCGGTAGCTACAAATTTCAGCTATTTCAACCCATCGATCGGAACGGATTATTATCTGATCGGATTTCAGGTGCAAATTGACTATGAAATCGATTAAATTTCTACTTCTGTTACTTCTTTTAGGATGCGAAATGGCAACTGACCCAGGATCTGCTCAAACATACGTAATTATAACTTTCGATGATGCGCATGAGAGTATTTATTCCACAGCATTACCAATTATGAATGAATATGAATTTAAAGCTACAAATGTGATTAACACAGGATGTATCGGCGGAGAAGACAAACTTTCCTGGCAGGAAGTTGAAGAATTTGAATTTGACTATGGCTGGGAAACTGCCGGTCATACCCTGCATCATATTTCGATGCCAAATAATCCCATCGAGATCGTGGAATACGAAATATATCAGGATTGGTTGAATCTGCAAGAACACGGATTAAGTCATTCCACGTTTGCCCTGCCCGGTGGTAATGCCACTGAAGAGCATTATGAGATAATTTTGCAATATTATGAGAACGTACGAACCAGCCGTGATCTATGTATGCATACACCATTAGACCGTAAAAACCTGGGTTATTTTTCTTACCATACAGACTATACAGCAGAACATGCAATTGCACGGATCATCAAAGCAGTGGAATACAACGAATCAATTGTTGTTATCGGTTTTCATCGCATTCTTGAAGATGCAATGGGTCACCCCAGGAACTGCAAACCCGATGATTTCAGGAAGATCATGAAATTCATTTTTGAAAATGGTTTTGAAGTTATTACAATTAAAGAAGCATGTGAAATGCTTTCCTGATGGAAGAATCAATGAACTTTTCAAAATTGTCTATAAGAAAGATGGATACATCCGATTATGATGATCTGATCAAATTCTGGAATGAAGCAGGTCTACCCTATCGTCTCAGAGGAAGAGACAGAAAGAACAAAATAAGCAAAGAGCTAAAAAATCCTTCCACCAATATCCTGCTTATGGAATACGAACATAACATAATCGGTTCAATTTTTGCAACCCATGATGGAAGAAAAGGGTGGATCAACCGGCTGGCAATTGCACCGGAATTCAGAAATAATGGACTTGCTATTAAACTTATAACAGAAGCGGAGAACTTTTTGATACAGCAGGGAATTGAAATTATTGCCTGTCTTATAGAAAACTGGAACAAGCAATCCATGAAATTATTTCAGAAAACAGGTTATAAAAAACATTCCGATATCATTTATTTTACAAAGCGGTTAAATCCGGATGTTTAGGAGATATTATGGCTAAATTAGAAATCACGATTGCAGAATTGATCGATATCTTGATCGCAAATAAGATAATTCCGGAAAAGATCTCAAATATAGAAATCCAGGGTGAAACTATAAATTTTAAATATAATACCGGAATGATCATTCCCCATGAAATAGACGCTTTTGTAAATTTCGTAGAATACGAAAAGGGGATAATCATTTTAGAAATGCATACAACCTGGTTTGCAGATAAAGTTCTCAGACTTGCTTCTCTGCCGGAAAACAATTATATTCAGTTAGATTATCCACAGGTAATTTTTTATATCGAGCGGTTCTTAAAAGATAAGGTCATTGGCTTAATGATCGATAATATTAAATTTGCCAACGGAAAATTCATTATAACAACATATAATATATAAATAAGGAGAAAAAGGATGAAAGTTACAATGATCATGTTAACAGCAATGCTACTGTGTAGTGTTTCGGGAATTGCTCAGAACGAGGAATTCATTACTACTGATTCGGGTTTGAAATACCGCATTACCGAACACGGTGATGGTGAATTACCTAAAACCGGTGACCGTGTAGTTGTACATTACACAGGTAAATTAGAGGATGGGACTAAGTTCGACAGCTCACTGGATCGAAATGAACCGTTTACATTTGAGCTAGGAGCAAGGCAGGTTATAAAAGGATGGGATGAAGGAATTGCGCTATTGCATAAGGGAGATAAAGCCACTTTTATCATTCCACCCGAATTGGGTTACGGCAGCAGGGCAACAGGATCTATTCCACCGAATTCAATTCTTGTATTTGATGTTGAACTTGTTGATATTCTGCCAACCATCGAAATAGAGCCCTTCAATATCGAAGGTAAAGCAAGCATTACCACAGATTCCGGTTTGAAATATTATCTTGTAAAAGAAGGAAACGGAAAACAAGCTGCAGCAGGAGATGAAGTAACGGTGCATTATACCGGTTATTTTGAAGATGGCAGTATCTTTGATTCATCAGTAAAACGCGGTCAACCGTTCAATTTCACTTTAGGGATGGGACGTGTAATAGCAGGTTGGGATGAAGGCGTAGCCCTCATGAAAATAGGCGAAAAAATGCGCTTTGTTATACCCTACCAATTAGCTTATGGTGAAAAAGGATATC
>DAOUUD010000176.1 GCA_030668345.1 Candidatus Cloacimonadota bacterium
GTTCTTTTTTCATAATAATTTCCTTCTTATTCATTTCCAAGCTGGAGCTTGAAAACGAGTGATTTTAGTTTGTTGCAAAACAGGGTTTTGCGTAACAGTTCCGTTCCCAAAGAGGGCTTTGGGAACGAGAAGTGGTGGAGAGGACTTCCACGCGATGCCGCATGGCTATCGTGGGAACGAGGATTGGCACAGGCGGCTTCCACGCAATGCCGCATGGCTGTCGTGGGAAGGAGGATTTGAAAATTCTCAATATTCAATTTTAAAATTTTCAATTACTTCACGTCCCAGGGATAAACGATCCAGTTATATCCTGAGCCATCTTTTTTACGATTCTATGAATATCATCATAAGAATAATGAATTTTTTCAATAGTTTCAGACATACAAATACCTTTATTTATATTCTTCCAGTTTTTCTTTCACTTCCCAATATGAAAACCCTTTTCGTGATAGATAGTTCAATATCTTTTCCTTTCTTTCTCTTCCTTTATATCGAACAAACCTGGCAAGTGCTTTTTCGATATTTTTGATAAGGACTTCTTCCTTTTTTTGTGGTGTGAACAACTCCAAAAGCATAGAATTAATCATAACTTCCGGAATATGCTTTTCAAAAAGTTTCTGTTTGATCTCTTTTTCATTTTTATCTTTTTCGATAAGGTCTTCTATGTAAAGTTCTGCAAAACGGCGATCGTTTATAAAATCTGCGGAAATGGCTTTTGTAACCAGCTTTTCACAAATATTATTTTTCAAAGAAAGCTGCCTCAGATATTTTTTTGCTTCCCCGCAGGAACGTTCGCGATAGGTAAGAAAATTCAGCAGTTTATCCCAGGCAAATTTCTCAATTTCCAAAAGCAGTTCTTTTGCCTGCTCTTTAGTAACTATGGTTTCTTTTCCTGGATAGATAGAAAAAATTTGGAGGATCTTCAGCGGTAAAATCCCCCAAATTTCACTATCGGCAAAAACGATAAATATCGTTTTAGTTTTACTCTTTATCCTTATCTTCATTTTCAGAAGACTTTTTCAATCCCAATTCGGCTCTAACTTTTGTTTCGATCTCTTCTAATATTTCCGGATTTTCTTCCAGGAATTCTTTCACCCTGTCGGCACCCTGTCCTATTCTTGTTTCATTGTAAGAGAACCAGGAACCGCTTTTCTTTACAATATCTTTATCCACCGCAATATTTATAAGAATATCCAGATGAGAAATACCTTTTCCGAAGATAATAGGAAATTCTACTTTTTTGAATGGAGGAGCAAATTTATTTTTTACTATTTTTACGCGGGTGTTATTACCAATTATTTCGGCATCTGATCCCACTTTTTTGATGGAACCAACTCTTCGAACTTCCATACGTACGGAAGCATAGAACTTTAGTGCTACGCCGCCGGTAGTCGTCTCGGGGTTTACATAGGCAGGAACGCCTATCTTCATGCGGGTTTGATTTATAAAAATAACAGATGTGTTCGATTTGCTGATGATACCGGTAAGCTTTCTTAAAGCCTGCGACATCAGTCTGGCTTGCAATCCAACGTGAGAATCTCCCATGCTTCCTTCGATCTCGGCTCGGGGAACAAGTGCAGCTACCGAATCAATTACAATAAGATCGATAGCGTTGCTGCGTACCAATGTTTCCACGATCTCCAGAGCTTGTTCTCCACCATCCGGTTGAGACAGCAAAAGGTTCTCGGTATCTACTCCTATATTGCCGGCATAAACAGGATCCAGCGCATGTTCCACATCGATAAAGGCCGCAATTCCTTCTTTTTTTTGAGCTTCTGCCACGCAATGCAGAGCCAAAGTAGTTTTACCGGAAGCTTCCGGACCGTAAATTTCTGTTACCCTGCCCTGAGGAATTCCACCGATTCCCAATGCTGCATCCAGATTTATAGCTCCGGTGGAAATAGCTTTTACTTCGGTCTTGGGTTTATCTCCCATTCTCATGATCGTGCCAATGCCATATTGTTTATCAAGCTGGTTGAGGGCACTTTTTAATGCAGATTCCTTATCTTTAGTTGTCATAGATCACTCCTTTGAAAATTTATAATTCATAATATCTTCATAAATTGGACCTTCTGGTCTTAAAAAACTCTGATACAAAGTAGCTTCATCGACTATGAAGCTTTTAAACTTTAACTCTGTAGTTAAAATTTGGTTAATCAATATTTCTGGCAATCTTTTTTTTATTCTTCCCAGAGTAACATGAAAGCGGAGCGGTTTAGAATCAAGCTGGTAGCCCATTTTCACGAGTTTCTTTTTGAAATTTTTCGAAAACCCAAAAATCTGTTTGCTTTCTGTAGAAAAGCTGATCCAGATAACCCTGGGATTGCGACCGGGAATAATTTCCAGTTTAGGTTGCATGAATTTCATTTTGGGAAGATCGCTAAAACTGCGATCGAGAAACTCTGTAATTTCGGGCAGATCTTCTTTCTTTGTATCTCCAATGAATTGCAATGTAATATGAAGATTCTCTTTGGGAACCCATTTTATTCCGGTCGGTGCAACTTCACGATATTGCTCGATCTTCCTGAAAACCTCGTTTTTGATATCTTCCGGCAATTCCAAAGCTAAAAAAGTTCTCATCAGCGTTTGTAACCAATATCCCGCAGGAATTTTTTGCGATGTGTGATATCCGTATCAAGCTCGATCCTTTTAGGTGAGTTGCCATCGATAATGCCAAGTACACCTCTTCCCTGTTTGGTTTCTGCTAAAATCACTTCTACCGGATTCGCAGTGGCGCAGAATATGTTTACCACTTCTCTACAACTCTTTACAGAAGGTAGAACATTAACAGGAAATGTGTCCTTCAGAATTATCAGGAAGGTATGACCGGCTCCCAGTCGACGTTGATTCTCCACAGCAATTTCCATCAATTCATTATCGGTTCCTTCTTTTCGAACCAGACAAGGACCGGATGCCTCGTTAAAGGCAAGCCCAAACTTAATGCCGGGAACGCTGTTTACCATAGCTTCATAGAGGTCTTCTACTGTTTTAATAAAATGAGACATGCCAAAAATAATATTGCAACCATCCGGAAATTCGATCTTTTCAACTAACAGTTCCATTTTATTCTCCATAGATTTGAATTAAGTTCAATGTGTAAATTTAGTGATAGAAAGTAAAGAAATTTATTAATTTAAGGCAAAAAAAAAGACCGCTTGGCGGTCTTTCCTTTATGAGGTTATACTACTTTTTTTATTTTATTTCCTTTTAAACAGGAAGAGCATACCTTAACGGCTTTTACTTTACCATCGATTTCAGCTCTGATCTTATGCAAATTCGGATAAAACTTCCTTTTCGTTGCATTCATAGCATGACTTCTATGGTTACCGACTTGTGCTCTTTTCCCACAGATATCGCAAACCCTCGACATAATTCACCTTCCTAATCCTTTACTTTTCATCAAGTTGGACAAAAGAAAATCTATCTATTTATCTGGCAAGAATTTTATTTTAAAGAAATTTGTTTTCAAAAAAAAGCAGTTATTTTATATTTTGTTTGTCTGGAAAGATAGAATTGTTCCGGGAGGAAATGAGATTTATTATATCTTGTTGAGAAGCAATGGATAGAAACAGGTTTGAAGTTATCTTAAGAGCGGAAAATAGGAAAATCTTCAATTACCTCCTCAAAATCTTGAGACACCGCGAAGATGCGGAAGACATTCTGCAGGAAACTTTTATAGCCTTCCATAAAAAAATGGATACAGTAAGTGATGATTCTTATATCTCGTATCTCTTCAGAACTGCTCACAATAAAGCCTTGAACTTAATAAAAGTAAGACAGAAAAGGGACAATTTCAGCAGTAATTATTCCGATATGGAACAAGTTCCCGACTCCGAAAATTCTCAACCGACAGAAGAAGATAATCCAAATAACAAGATCATAAAAAAAGCCATTTCTCAGCTTCCAGAAAAATATGCTCTACTTCTGGAAATGCAATTTTATAGAAAAATGAGCTATAAAGAAA
>DAOUUD010000184.1 GCA_030668345.1 Candidatus Cloacimonadota bacterium
AAACCAAAGACCAAACATGTTTTTCTTTACAACTCGATTATTTAAACAACTTTTGATGCAAGGAAGAAAAATGAAAAAATATTTTATTATTTCAGCATTCATTTTCAATTTTATTATTAATTCATTTGCTCAGCAGAATGATCCTTTTGAGTGGGAATTTGATGATGACTATAAAAAGACCAGGATATTTGTACATGCTTTTGTGAACTATGATTTCAGTCCTTCGTGGCAGATCGAATGGGAGAAGAATCTTTTCAAAAGAAATGGATTGAAAACCGACTTTGGCAGTACAACCGTAAAGGATCTTTACAACGAGATTGAATTAGTGATGAATGTGGATATTGGAAAAGACTGGTGGTTTCGCTCTTCGTTCTACAGAGATCAAAGTCAGTACAAAGATGAAAAGGAAGAATATAATTATATAGGCTTTGAAAGAAGGATCTATCGAAATTTATCAATATATTCTTTGTGCAATACATACTACGATAAAGAAGAGATAGATATTGACCTGGGATTTTCTATTATGGATTCCACATCAGAAAAATATTTCAGAATTGCTTTGAGTTATGATGATTTTTTATATGACGAGAAAAATCAAAAAGGTGGAAAAGTAACAGAAGAACCTCTGGGAGTTAATTGGGCTATCCGTTATGGTTTGAATAAACTCTGGTTTTTTACACAAGGAAAATATACTAACTGTTCCGAAATTGAATATAATAATCCTGAACTTTCCCCGGAGATATACTTACGCCAGCATCAGATCAACAATCTGGTAGCAAAAATGTATTACTTTTTTAAAAGAAATTGTTTTTCTGAACTAAGGATCAGACATTACCATTTCTTTGAGAAGGAGCTTTATTATCAAACAGAGTACAGATATTCTTATTTAAATGAAATATATGACATTGCCTGTAAATATCAGCATCAACTCAATTCTAAAATCTCGATAAGACCGGTGCTGCATTATATCATTCAGAATGCAGTTGCAAACGGCTATAAAACTTATGATTTTAAAAGAAGAGAATTAATCCCTTCAATAATAATGGAATATTCATTATCAAATAGTGTGTGGGAATTCGGGTTTTTATGGTCAAAGTACCGGTTAGATTATGATGATATTAATGATCTTGATGATTATGAGAAATTAAATTCTGACATTAAATTCATGATCAGGTGGACTTATAATTTCAGTAAAAATGCCAGGCTTCAATTTTCAATCAGTCACGTTCCGGAAATAGAAGGCTTTGGTGGTGGCAATTTGCATTATATGATGTTTTTTTAAAGCTATTTTTAAATTATTTGATCCCTAAATCTTAACCTCAATTTTTCTACCGCATTTATTGCAATAGAAGAAATCTTTATTAAAAGCGGGGGAGAGCTGTTTGGCGCTTCCACATGGGCAGTTGAAAGATTCCCAGCCATTTCCTGTTCTATGATAAGCAAATTTCTGTTTATGAGATGGTGCTGCTTCCGGCTTTTGGGGTTGTTTTCCTAATCCTTGAGTAACACCAGCCAGAACGGCAAGTTCAGCTATCGGTACTTGATTTATCCTGCCGCAACGGGGACAGGGAAATTCAGTTTTTTTAAATCCCGGTGGAATTTTCATTTTCATTCCACAAAGACAGGAGATGAAAACATACTGATTAACTGCCCGTATCAGATCACCCAGATCACGAACTCCCTTCTTGGTACCTGCCGGTTCAGGTTTCGCAATTGTACGCAGATCAATATTTTTTTTATCGTGAATGGCTGTTGATGGAATTATATTCGATCTTTTTCCTCTACCGGCGATCTTTGTGAAAGCATTCTGATAATTTATATAGTTTGCACCACCAGCGATAGTCCTGAGAACCTTAATTCTCTCGTCGATAGGCGGATGAGTACTGCTCAGATTGGAAAGCTTTCTACCTTTTGGTTTAAGCGGATTGATAATATATAGAGCGGCTGTGGCTTTATTGGCTGAAGTCAGGTTGAGATCGGTACCGGATATTTTTTCCAGGGCAGAAGCAAGACCTTCGGGATAGCGGGTCAAGCGTACGGCAGTAGCATCTGCCAGATATTCGCGTTTGCGTGAAATTGCCAGATAAAGCAATCTTGCCATCAATGGTGCCAGGATAGCCATTAATCTGGCAACTATCATCATTATCATCTGAATCTGACCACCGCCTTTACTGCGAGAGCTATAACGCCTTCCTCTACCGCCTGTGTACCACATACTTCTAAGAAATACATGTGAAAGAAACACGATGCTTCCCAGCAGTACACCAGAGAAAGTCATAAAGAGAATATCCCTGTTTAGAACGTGGGACATTTCATGCGCAATTACACCCTGCAATTCATCACGATTCAATTTACTCAACAGACCGGCAGTTACCACTATGGAGGCATTCTGCGGATTCCTGCCAGTAGCAAAGGCATTAGGAGCAGGATCGGGAATAATATAAACTTTGGGCATAGCCGGTAGATTGGCAGCTATCTTCATCTCTTCCACTACATTGAAAAGTTGTGGATGAACATTTGGTGAGACCCTTTTTGCCTTGCTCATTTTCAGGATGATGGAATCCCCGCTGAAGTAACTGATAACAGACATAAATATCCAGATGAACAGAGCTAAACCAAGTCCAAAGAAGGTGCCTTCCTCGCCACCATAAGCACCACCAATGAAGTAACCAAGCACCACCAGGCAAATTCCCATCACGAAAAAAAGCATGAGAGATTTTTGCTTATTTGCCCTGATCAATTCCCACATGATAAACTTCTTTTATGAGGAAAAATCTACCTTGGGAACAGCCCGTTCAGTTTTATCTTCTAATTCAAAGAAATCTTCCTGTTTAAAGTTGAACATATCGGCAACGATATTGGAAGGAAACATTTGAATTTTGTTATTGAAGAATAGAACCTGGTCGTTGTAACTCTGACGGGAAAAAGCGATCTTGTTTTCTGTGGAAGTTAATTCTTCCTGCAAAGCCAGGAAATTCTGGTTAGCTTTCAGATCGGGATAGTTTTCTACAACAACAAAGAATTTGCTCATTGCACCACTTAGTGCACTTTCTGCTTTAGATTTATCTCCTACGGAGTCTGCGCCCATGGCTTTGCTACGTGCTTCTGTTATGGCCTTCAGGGTATCTTGCTCATGTTTCATATAACCTTTGGCTGTTTCTATCAGGTTGGGAATGAGATCGTGCCTTCTCTTTAACTGAACATCGATCTGCGACCAGGCATTTTTTACCTGATTTCTCAAACGAACAAGACTATTGTAAAACCCGATGAACATAAACACCAGGACCACTATTGCTATAAACACAAATAACATCATCATTTCTCCTCCTGTTTAATTATTCTTTTTCCAAACATATCTTTGAGTAAAATATAAACTTTATCATTTTTCCCGATCGTTCCCATTCTTAAAACTTCTTCCAATTCGCCTGCATCGAACCAGATACCATCACCGCTCTTACATTTATCTATTCGTATTTTTTCTTCTTTACCAACCAGGATCTTCTCCATTTTATGGGAACAGATCGGGCATTTTAACTTGTGTTCAGAAGTAATTATATCCACTATAAAAGAGTTCAGGAATTTCTGTGTTTCCTCACTATTGCCCAGAAGCAGTTCCAGCTCTCCGGAGTCCAGCCAGATCCCTTTGCAGTTGAGACAGTAATCTATTTCTACACCTTTCAACTCCAGGATGATCATAGCTTCATTACGGCATACAGGACAATTCATCTAC
>DAOUUD010000230.1 GCA_030668345.1 Candidatus Cloacimonadota bacterium
CGCAATGAACGTTGGTCATCCCAGCAATATTTCACGCTTAGTTGCCTTATATAATGGTGTGATGGATGAGACAGGGTATATTAGTAAAGCACCTGATATGAAGAGATTACGTAACGATATTTATTCAACCAGTATTAATGATGAAGAGACCAGAATGATGATCGCCGAAGCTTACAAAAAACATAAACTCCTGTTAGAACCACACGGTTCGGTGGGTTGGGCAGGTTTGCAGAGTTTCCTGAAAGATAATCCAGAATATGATAATTCCGATCAACTCTGTATTTCACTGGAAACAGCTCATCCTGCTAAATTTCCAGAACAGATAAGAGAGATTTTGAATTTTGATCCAGCACTTCCATCCAGTTTGGAAGGATTAGAGGATAAAAAAGAATTTTATGATAAATTGAAGAGCAATTATGAAGAATTCAAAAAGTATTTAATTAAAAATTATTAAAATTTAAATAAAAGGAGATTATGCAATTACATCATCACTTTATACAAACTGCTAAGAAGTTTGGCAAGAAGATTGCTGTTTATGATATTGCCACCGGTAAAGATGTGGCATATGAAAGAATGTTGATCGCATCTCTAATTTTTGCGAACAAGTTCAAGAAGATCAAAAGTAAATATGTGGGGATTATGGTTCCAACCTCTGCCGGATGTATGCTTACAAACCTGGGTTTATTGATGGCTAGTAAAATCCCAGTAATGATTAATTATGGCACCGGAGCTATAGAAAATTCGATTTATGCTCAAGAAAAATGTAGTTTCGAAACGATCATCACCAGTAAGAAATTATTAGAAAAACTTAAAATCGATCCGATAGAAGGAATGATCTTTCTGGAAGATATTGCAGCGTCGATCAAACTTTTCGACAAACTTCCAGCTCTTATTAAATCAAAAGGCTCTGCAAAAATGATCATAAAATCCGTACATCATGGCGATAAAGAAGAAACTGCGGTTATTCTTTTTACAAGCGGCAGCGAGAAAGAACCGAAAGCCGTACAACTCTCTCATAAGAATATTATGCATAATGTAAATGGAATTCCGGAAATTATGGATTTAAGTTCTGACGATACTTTCCTGGCAAATTTACCACTGTTCCATGTATTCGGAATTACTGCAAATTACTGGCTGCCGATAATTTTAGGCTGTTCGATAGTAGCATATCCAAATCCGCTTGATTACAAGATCATTTGCGGATTGATAAAACAATACAAAGTAACTTTGATGGCTGGTACTCCCAGCTTCTATTACGGGTACTTAAAAAAATCCGCAAAAGGTGATTTTGATTCGATGAGAATTGCTATCTCAGGAGCAGATACTTTGACGAATCAGATCTTTGACGGTTTTCTAAAAAAGCATGATCTAACAATATTAAATGCTTATGGAACCACAGAAACAAGTCCAGCAATATCTATAAACACTCCGAATGAAAATAAAGTTGGAAGCGTGGGTAAATCAATTCCTGATGTTCAGGTTAAAATACTACATATTGATACAGATGAGGAATTACCTGCAAATTCGGTTGGGAAGATCCTGGTGAAAGGTGATATGGTAATGAAGGGCTATCTTGGAGATCTGGAAGAGACATCCCTGCGGATTCATAAAGGTTGGTATGATACAGGAGATATGGGGCTGATTGATGAGGATGGTTATATCTGGCATAAGGGTCGTTTGAAGAGATTTGTGAAAGTTGGTGGAGAAATGATCTCACTGGTTAAAGTTGAGGAAATTTTAAATAAATATCTTCCGGATGAAGTTATTTGTTGTGTGGTAGATGTACCGAATCCCACAAAAGGAGCTGATGTAGTTGCCGCTATCACAACAGGAGAGATCGATACAAAAAGCGTTCTGAAGCAAATGGCTAAAGAACTGCCTGCTATCGCTCTTCCCAAAGAATTCCACATATTTGAAAATATTCCAATTATGGGTACTGGAAAAGTTAACTTCCGTGAAGTAGAAAGACTTTGCAGAGAGATCCACAAAGAAAAAAATAGAAAGAAAAAATATAAGAGCAAAATATGAAATATATCATTATTCTGGGTGACGGCATGGCCGACCGTCCCATAGAAAAACTTGGTAACAAAACACCACTCATGGTGGCTGATATTCCGCATATAGATAAGCTGTGCAAATGGGGAAGAAGCGGATTATTTCAAACTGTACTGAAAGATATGCCACCCGGAAGTGAAGTGGCAAATCTGGCAGTACTGGGATATGATGTGCGTAAGGTTTACCAGGGAAGAGGAGTGCTGGAAGCAGCAAGTATAGGAGTAGAAATTGAACCAACTGACCTGGTAATGCGCTGTAACCTGCTATGTATCGAAGATGAAAAAATTAAAAATCATTCTGCAGGGCATATTTCTTCGGAAGAAGCACATGTTTTAATAGATTTTTTAAATAAATTTCTGGCAAATGATGTGATCCGGTTTTATCCTGGATTCAGCTTCAGGCATATTCTGGTTTTTAAGAATGGAATTAATGACCTTAAATTCACTCCCCCGCACGATGTACCGGGAATCCCATTCAAAGATGTAATGATAGATCCTGAAAGTGAAAGTGCTAAAAATACAGCCAGACTTTTAAATGATCTTATTTTTAGATCACAAGAGATTCTCAAAGATCACCCGATAAATAAAAAACGAATAGCAAATGGAAAAGATCCTGCCAATTCCGTCTGGTTCTGGTCTGCAGGTTACAAACCCAAAATGAGAACTCTTAAGGAAAAATTCGGTGTTACCGGTGCTGTTATTTCCGCAGTTGATATCATCAAAGGTCTGGGTATTTTTGCTGGAATGGATGTGATCGAGGTGGAAGGTGCTACCGGACTTACAGATACAAATTACGAG
>DAOUUD010000156.1 GCA_030668345.1 Candidatus Cloacimonadota bacterium
GAGATCAAGCAGGAAAATATTCCCGGTGTGAAGATGAAATTCCTTTCCATGGGCATGACCGATGATTTTGAAATTGCCATAGAAGAAGGAGCCAATATTATCCGAATAGGAAGCGCTATATTTGGAGCAAGAAATTATTAAACTGGAGAATTTATGATATCTATAATTGCATTTATAACCTTACTGATCATTTCCTATTTTCTGGGCTGTTTTTCCACAGCAAAGTTTATAACGAAATCTTACAAGAGCATGAATATATATAAAGTAGGAACCGGACATCCGGACACCCAGAATATATTCCGTAATATTGATAAAAGCCTGGGAATTTTTGTCGGGATCGTTGATTTTGGTAAAATGTTCTTCTACCTTGTTTTACTGGATTTCCTGCTCAATTATTTACCGGTGGTGAAAGCGATCGGTGAAATTGGCACAGTTAACCATCTGCTGATTTTGGGATTTACTGCGGTTATCGGACATTGCCTGCCATTAACACATCGTTTCAAAGGCGGTAGAGGACTTTTTACTTATATCGGTTTCGTTACATTTTTTATGCTGTGGCCTATGATAATTATCGTAACCTTAGCACTCATCATCGTGATTTTCTTCAAGCAGATCCGCTTTGCTCAGTACATGATTGTATTATTACCTCCATTTATTAATTTCTTCTTTGAACGTGATCCGGTCTTCCTGGGAAAAATGTTCATTGTAGCTATTTTAATGGGAATAATTAATTTCTTCGTTTCAAAAAAGTTGAGAGAGATATAATGCAATTTATACCAAATAACAAACAAGCCTGGACGAAAACAGTGCTATTTAAGGAAGGCAAGAAATGATCGAGAAAAACCAGCACAATGGTATCGAATTGATCGCATTCGGTAATGAATCCAAAGAAGAACGCAAGCTGCTGAAGAAATTTGTAGATTTCCACTGGAAGCTCTACAAAAAAGACCCTCAATATATTCCACTTTTAGATTATGAATATCTTGGCTTTAAACTCATTGACATGACAGGTTTTTTTGAGCCAAAAAACCTTTTTTTTAAACATGCGGTCATGCGCTTTTTTATGGCAGTAAAAGATGGAGAGATAGTTGGTCGCTGCAATGCCTTTGTAAATCATCGTCATAACCAGCACTGGAATGAAAAGACTGGTTTCTTCGGTCAGTTCGAGTGTATCGATGATGAATCGATAGCAAGAATCCTGATGGAAGCAGCAACAGAATTCCTGAGAGATCTGGGCATGGATACAATACGAGGTCCACAGAATCTTCCGGTAAATGATGCTACACCCGGCTTCCTGACAAAAGGCTTCGATTCCCGACCTGTGATGTATTATCATTACAATAAACCTTATTATTCTACACTCATAGAAAAAGTAGGATTCAATGCAGTTAAACGCGTAAAATCGTGGGAGGTTCAGCCTGCCCGACCCATGGAAGATAAACTGGTGCGTTTGGGTCAGAAGATAATCGATCGCTATAATGTGACCGTGGAAGAATGGGGTGATCGAACGCTGGATGTCCGCAAAAAGGAAATGCTGGAAATTTATAATGCAGCCTGGAATGATAACTATGGATTTGTTCCCTTCACGCAGGAAGAGTTTGATCAGATCATTGATGACATGTTGCTTATCATGGATAAGAAATTATTCATTTTCCTTTATATAAAAGGGGAAGCTGCAGCTTTTTTTGGAGCTGTACCCAATGTGTCGGAAAAACTGAAACGTATCGGGAATTTTCGACACCTGGAATTGATCCGTGCAATTAAACTGATACTGACAGCCAAACGAACCAAAGGTATTCGTGTGGGCTATTTGGGAGTGAAAACCAAATTCCGCCGTCTGGGACTGGACGGAATAATGATATGGAAACAGAAACTTTACACCAGTACCAGGTATGACTACTGTGATATGGGCTGGGTGTTGGAAGACAACACTCTAACAATAAGATTAATCGAGATGATGGGATCTGAAGATTCTAAAACCTATACAATTTATGAAAAGGAGATAGGATAGATCATGATTAAAATAATACCGGTTAAAACCAAAAAAGAATTGAAACAGTTCATCATGCTTCCTTTCAAGCTTTACAAAAACGATCCGTATTGGGTGGCTCCGCTCATCACGGATCAAAAAAACTTTTTCGATCCGAAGAAAAATCCTTATTATGAACATTCGGAAGTACAGCTTTTCCTGGCTGAAAAAGATGGAGAGATTGTTGGCAGAATATCGGCTCAAACCAACACTCAACACAACAAATTCCATGAAGATAAAATCGGCTTCTTCGGTTTTTTTGAAAGCATTAACAACCAGGAAATAACCGACAAGCTGGTTCAAGCTGCTTACGATTGGATAAAAGAAAAAGGCATGGATACAATACGTGGTCCTATGAATTTTTCTACTAACGATGAATGCGGACTGCTGGTGGATGGATTTGAATCATCACCATTCATTCTAATGACCCACAATCCTCCTTATTATCTGGAATTGCTTACTAAAACCGGGATAGAAAAGAGCATGGATATGTTTGCCTATCTCATTCCCAAAAGACCGACTCCGGAGAGATTGCAGCGCATTGTAGAAAAATTACAGAAGCGTGGACGATTCATTGTTCGTGAACTATCTTCCAAAAATAAAAAGGAACTGCGAAAAGACCTGGAAATCGTTTTCACGGTTTATACAAAAGCCTGGGAAAGAAACTGGGGTTTTGTGCCCATGACCGAAAAAGAATTTTTCCACCTGATCGATTCCGTGATCGACTTGGTGAGACCTGAATTTTTCTATCTGGCTTTTGTAGATGATCAGCCGGCAGGGTTTTACGCCGCTTTGCCGGATTACAATCAAATTCTGAAAAAAATGAAGGGAAGACTGTTTCCCTTTGGCATTTTCCACTTGCTGCTTGGCAGGAACAAGATAACCAGAATGCGCGTTATTACCTTGGGTGTGATCAAAGAATATCATAATCGCGGCATTGACACCGTATTCTACACCAAAAATTTTCAAATTGCCAACGAACATAAAAAGCTCAATATCAAAGAAGCAGAAATGTCCTGGATATTGGAAACCAATACAATGATGAACCGCATCGCTACCAATCTGGGTGGCTGGGTTCACAAAACTTACAGGATTTTCGATAAGAAGATAACCTGATTTGAAGTTATTTAATGCAAAAATTTACTACTTCTTTTAACTGCTTTGCAGAATAAAAATAAAAAGAAAAATGTTCGGTATTTCATTTTTAAATTCGGGAATTTTATTTCTCACAGCTGCCATTATCCTACCTGTTTTAATATATCTTTTTGCCAGGAAGAAACCGCATCGTATTGTTTTCAGTTCTATCCGTTTCATTAAAGAAAGCCAGCAGAAACAGCGCAAGAAGATCAATATCAAAAACCTGCTTCTGCTCCTCATCAGAATATTGATAATACTGTTTACAATACTGGCTATTTCACGCCCGGCAATTAAAGCTCCTATTTTGAAGAACAGCAAACTCCACCCCAAAACCGGAATTGCTGTTATTGTAGATAATTCCTACAGCATGAACTACCTGGTAGACACCCAAACCGAACTGGAAAAAGCAAAACAGATATTATTAACGATCAATGAATTGTTCTCAGAAAATGACCAGGTGATACTTATAACATTAAGTGAGAATTGGAATAAAATCAATGGAAATATCCGTTTTGGTAAGTTGCCGCAAGACCTGATAAACAATATTGATATAACTCCTCTTGCCCTCCCGCTTAAAGACGTCCTGCAGGAAGCAGAATCTAAACTGGATGAAGTGCATCTGCCCAATAAAGAAATTTATTTCATCACAGATCTACAATCAGACCAGCTTCCCGAAAAAATGAATGTTCCTACATTTTTCATTCCTGCATCACAAACTAACGAACGATACAATATAAGTTGTCAGAATGTGGTCATTTCCAATGAAATTGTAAAAAGGAACCTGGAGAAAAAAATAACTTTCGAACTGGTGAATCACTCTGCCAGAAGTCAGCAGGATGTGATCTACAAACTTTTTTTAGATGGCAATACAGTGGCGGAAAAAGTAACCGACCTGCAACCCAAACAACGCAAAACCGAAATGTTCACAATAAACATGGAAAATGCGGGCTACCACTCCGGTTATGTGGAAGTGAAGAACGAACGCCAGACTTATGACAACAGGAATTATTTCTGCTTTGAATATAACCCGGAACCCAAAGTTGCCGTCTTATCAGATGAATCGAGACTTCCTCTCGTAATGGAAACAATATTAGAAATTTATGCAGGAGAAATTGATTTCCTAACCGATGAGAATTCTTACAATTTGGAATCTCTGCAGAAGTATGATAACATCATTATTTATAAAAAACAAAATCTTTCCGGAAAACTGAAATTTATTTTAGATAAACTGAAC
>DAOUUD010000232.1 GCA_030668345.1 Candidatus Cloacimonadota bacterium
GATGGAAAGTGGTATTATGTGGGAGCTGCAGAACCGGATTTTTATCTTAATTCCACCTGGTTCACAAGTGCGGTGAACAAAGCTCTTCTCGTTCTGGCTCGCAGCACTTTTCCGGACAGCACAGAAGAAGTAGTTGTAAAGTCATCCAGGAATAATTATATAAATTCAACTTCATTTTACCAGGATACAAAAAAGGTAAAATTCACAGTAGTTGACAGTGCTGGAAATCCTGTTCCCAAAGCTGTGATAAATATTATGGCTTTCAATTTTTCTATGTTGCGTACTCTTCTGGGAATCAGAACTGATAGCACCGGAACCAAAGAGATCACCCTCGGAAAAGGCGGCTTCCTGGCAATTGCCCGTAAAGACAGTCTGTTCGATTACAAAGTAATTCCGTTTGATGATGTATCCAATGAATTCCAGTTTACTTTGCAAGAACGAACCTTGGAAAGTGAAGATCTTGTTTTCCAATTTCCCGATGTGATAATAGAGAGAAAAGAAGAGCCGGAATTCTTTAAAGAAAGAAAAAAACAGATCGTAGAAAAATATAATGAAAGAATAAAGAATTTCCAGTCCACCCCTATCCCTGAATATGCTCCAGAAGCAGATTCCAACTTCGTAGAGATTTTCGAAAATTGCAGGAATAACAAACAACCTCTGCTTGATTTTGTAATTATCAATCCCGATATTCCGGAAAAATTCTGGGAGAAAATCAGTTCGGTGGATGTGAAATTTTTCTGGGAAGCATCGGTAACTCAATGGCAGAATCTATTTGATTTTTATATGGAGTTGGAAGATAAAGAACTGTCGGATGTCAAATGGAAAAATCTGCTTGAACCCAGCGTTTTTTATGAAGTTTTACCGGAGGTCTGCGTTCCGGAACACCTTACAAACTGGAAAGATATTTCTGCATCGGAAGCTATTCCGCAAATCATTGAAGAACTGCAAAAACTGCATAAGATCGAAGAAGATTCAGCTTCAGCAGGACTGCTTTCCCTCGATAAAATGCTGGAAGCGGAATTTCTGCAGGATTATAATTTTAAAACTTTAAGCTGTTACGTTCTAAAAGCAAATCACATTCCTGCCCAATATACCCGCATTCCTTCCACGATAATGGTGATGGCAGATTCGGTCTGGCAGAATTATGATGTGAAGGAAAACAACTTCGTTAAACACACCGATGTGAAACCACAGGAAGAAGAAGTTGAATCGCTCGCATTTATCGAATTCAAGCTGGTTGATAAAGACTTCCTGCCGGTAACATTGAATCCAGATAACATTTCCACCACAATATTCCAGGATGGAAGGTTCTATCACAATGATCGTCAGCTCGATTATGATAAAGAGAACAGCATTCTTTCCGGTGAACTGGAAAAAGGAGATTACCACGTTCAATTGGGCATTCGGGAAAACAGCGAAACTACCAAAGTTAAACTGGTTGCACTTCACATCGATAAACAGGTGGAAATAAAGGAAACACTCATCTTCAAAGATTTTATACGGGATTGGAAAAAAGCAGATAAGAAATATACTGCCTTCCTGGATTCGTTAAGAATCGAAGAAAATGTCGATTATGTTATCCTGCTGGGAGATTATGACGATGAGCCTGTGCAAAGACTGGCAACCAAAACGCGTAGCAATCTTGGAGAACAGAAATTCGCCTGGATCGGGAAAAATGAACCGTCGGAAGCTGTGCCGAATTACACCATCTCCGATAAATATGAAAAATTCCTGGAAAATAATCCCGAGTTGAAACATCGTTTGATTACATTTTACTACGATGCGGAAAATGAGAAGTGGATGATGTTCGAGGGAAATTGGGATTTGTTGTTTAAATGATTCTCACCGCAGAGAACGCTAAGGACGCAGAGAAGTTAGAAAAGATAACTGGATTTGCATGGATGAACAAGTGTTCATTTTTTTTATAGAAATTTTTGAAATATAAGAAAACTCTGTGGTCAAAAAAATAAGGAGAATAAGATGAAAATGTTCTTAAAAATATTACCCATAATTTTGTGTTTTTTGTTGTTAGCTGCACATTTCGGACGAGCAAATTTATTAATTTTACAAATCGTCAGTATTTTAATTCCATTTCTGTTATTTTGGAAAACAAAGATCGCAGCAATCATTCTTCAAACCTGTTTGATATTAGCAGGAATCGAGTGGATCCGGACTGCGGTTTATTATGCTCGAATCAGAATTGAAAACGAAGAACCGTGGTTAAGACTCGCTATCATCCTGGGAACAGTTGCTATTCTGAATTTCGCTACTGTTTTGGTTTTCAGAACCAAATCTATGAAGGCAAAATATAAGCTGTAACTTGAGAATTTAGCTTTCAAGAGTTTTTCTTGACTTTCTATGTTAAACAACTTTTTCTCCATTTGGAGTGAATTTAATTAATCCACTGGAAAATGATATCAAATACCTGAAAGGTGTTGGCGAACACCGTGCCAGGCTTTTGAACAAATTGAATATCTTCACTATTGGAGACCTGCTGGAACATTTTCCGCGAGATTATATAAATCGGAAATCAGCTGTAAAAATTCGTGATCTACCATTCAATGAATACTGCTCTTTTGTAGGAAAAGTAACTTCCGTTGAAAAACGTCATGCTGCTGCCCGGAAACAACAACTCAATGTAGTTATTTCAGATGGTGAGGATTTTCTTTTTCTTACCTGGTTTAAGTTTGGGAACTGGCTGGTAAAGCAATTTGATATCGGTCAGCAGATCTGGGTAAGTGGTGTTCTAACTGAATTTCGTGGTGCTCCGCAAATCGTTCATCCTCAGATCGAGATTTTAGATGAGAGTGACGTAAAAACAGATTTCTGGAAAGAAC
>DAOUUD010000248.1 GCA_030668345.1 Candidatus Cloacimonadota bacterium
CCCGGGAAATTTAGAATGTCGTAATCATGAATATTGATTATCCCATTAAAGATATCATTTAGATGATAAATATTGGTATTTGCTCCAGCAAGATCATAGGCTGCTGCCATCTCTTCTTCACAGTTTATTCCGTAGCCGGTGATGACTAATGCTTTAACTTTTTTCATATAAATTTCCTTGTTCCCAAGTTGAACTTGGGAACACACTTTCTGCGAAGTACAACTTCGTAACGAGAATTCAGTGTTCTATTATAACCCGTCATTCCAAGATTGCTCTAAATCATCAATCTCTAAATATACAACACAATTATTCTCAAAGTTGATTTTCATCATTTTATCAGAAGTCACTTTACCAATTAAGGACGAATCCCCTCCCAATAGTTTTTCAAACTTCTCTTTATTTGCAGACTTGATGCTCACCACAAACCGCGAATGCGACTCAGAAAATAAAATTGCATTCAGGTGTAAATCATTAAAACCTGCAATATCAATTCCTGCTCCAAAATCTGTTCCGATCAAGCATTCTGTCAAAGCTGAAATCATTCCTCCATCAGAGATATCGTGGCAGGATTCTATTAAGTTTTGCTTATTTGCTTTGATGATGTTTTTATATAATTGTTTTGCATTTTCCTTTCTTACTTTGGGAACATTCGCACCGAGTTTGTCGAATAATTTATAGAATTCAGAAGCACCGAGTTCATCGTAAGTTTTTCCCAGAATGTAGATCAAATCTCCATCCGCTTTAAAATTACTGGTAATTGTTTTGCGTATATCATCAATTTTTGCAACCATCGAATACAGGATCGTAGGCGGAACGGAAATTTTTATTTTTCCTGCTTTAAAGTCATTCTTCATACTGTATTTACCGGATGTCATGGGAATGTTGTAGAAAGTGGACATATCGAAAAGAGCTTTATTCATTTGTAAGAGTATTGCTAATTTCTGTTTTCCATCGGGGTTATTTTCGGGATCGAAAGCGGAATCGGGAACACAGAAAGTATCGTTCAACGTCCAGAATCTGTTTGAACTATCATTGATTTCAGGAAGTTTTCCACCAACTGCGATAATTTGTCGCACAGCTTCATCAAAAGCTCCGGCACTCATCTGGTAAGCATCGATATCTCCGAACTTAGGACAGATACCATTAGAAATAGCAATACCTTCAAAGCTATCAAAATTCAATCTCATCACAGCCGCATCTTGTGGAGATTTTCCGTTTTCTCCCATCAACGGTTTAATAATTGTTTTTCCTTTTACTTCATGATCATATTGCCTGATCACATCTTCACGGGAACAGATATTATCGCTTTTCATCAGTTTCAATAAAATCTCGTTGTAATCAAGATTTGAAGAGATTTCCGGTTCTGAGAGTTCTGGTTTTTTCCACTCGGCTTCCATATATTTTTTAGGAACACCTTCATGCAAGAATTCCATATCGAGAAAAGCTACCTTTTGGTCATCAAATCGCACATCAATAAAACCGGTTGAAGTGAATTTCCCAATATCTGAAAGCTCTACTTCACGCTCTTTTGCAAGCTTAATAAGAGCTTCTTTTTTATCTTCTTCCACCACAAAAATCATTCTTTCCTGCGATTCAGAAACGAAAATTTCCCACAGTTTCAGATTGGCATATTTAAGTGGAACTTTCTCCAGATTCACAACTGCTCCACCACTTATCTGTGCAAGTTCTCCGACTGATGAAGATAAACCTCCTGCACCATTATCTGTGGAACATTTTATCAAACCCTGTTCAACTGCTTCCTGCATAAAATCTGAAAGTAGTTTTTGCGTTATCGGGCTGCCTATCTGAACGGCTGATTGCGGAGAATGTTCGTCTATTTCTGCAGAAGAGAAAGTAGCTCCGTGAATTCCATCTTTGCCAACTCTACCTCCAGCCATAATTATCAAGTCACCATTATCTATCGGTTTTCCCCAGGAATTTACTCCTGCAAAGCTGTATGGCATCACTCCGCCGGTTCCGCAATATACCAGCGGCTTGCCGCTGTAACGATCATCAAAAATGATCGAGCCGTTCACTGTGGGAATTCCCGATTTATTACCACCGTCTTCAATTCCGTGACGAACTCCTTCAAAAACTCGTTTTGGATGAAGCTGTCCTGGAAGCAGTTCTTTATGATAATCTGGAGAACCGAAGCAGAGAACATTTGTATTAAAGAGCAGTTTCCCACCACCTATCCCAGTTCCAAGCGGATCGCGATTGTTACCTAGAATCCCGGTAATCGCTCCACCGTAAGGATCGATAGCTGAAGGTGAATTGTGAGTTTCTACTTTCCAAACGAAAACCGACTCATCATCTATTTTTACGACTCCTGCATTATCAGTGAAAATTTTCAGAAGCCAGTCGTTTCCAGCTTTTTGCAGTCGTTCTCGGATGATCTCGGTAGAACAACGAATATATGTTTTAAAAAGAGAATTTATTGTCTCTTCTTATCCGGTTTCCAGGTTTTTTTAATTAATTTTTTCAGCAAATTCTTTGTGTTTGCAATGCTCACTCCAGGTTTGAGCCAAAACTTCCAGTTCGCAATCGGTGGGATTTTCGGGAAGATCATTTTCCTTCCGAATCTTTTTAACTTTCTCATCAGAAAAATAAGACTGGATCAC
>DAOUUD010000167.1 GCA_030668345.1 Candidatus Cloacimonadota bacterium
AATAAAAATTGTCTTATTTATCTTTTCTACTATCATAATTACGAAGAATATATCACGATAGATTTAAGCCACGAGCTTGAAAAGGGATTTAAAACTTACCATATTCCATCTCTTTTTTCTAATATCGAAATGATATATCCCGGTTATGAATCGATTGTAGATCCCACTTCAGTTACATTCCGTTGGAAAGGGAAAGAAACCAGTATTTATGAACTTTACTGCTCCACCAATCCTGATTTTACTGATTGTGTACCCAAGTCATCTACTTCCACTCATATTCCCGGTTATTTGGGTATATGTCTGTTTGGTTCAATTTTTGTTGGAACGATCTTCAAAAGAAGGTCTTACCTGACATTCATATTAATTCTGTTCGTGATATTCATATTGCAAAGTTGCGCGAAAGAAACCACTTCCCCTTCAACTAATGATATCATAGAATTCACGCAGACTGTTGAGGATTTACAATCCGGAACCACATATTACTGGAAATTAATTGCTCATCCGGAAGGAATAGATGATTTTTTCAGCGAGACAGTAACTTATTCTTTTTCAACTTTTGATTGATAATTAAATACTGTTTCCAGCTGCATACCCGGTACTCCATGCTATCTGCAGATTAAAGCCACCGGTGTATCCATCCACATCGATAACTTCCCCTGAGAAATATAATCCGGGAACAAGTTTGGATTCCATGGTTTTGGGATTTATTTCCTTCACATCCACTCCACCGGAAGTTATTATCGCTTCTTTTATGGGACGGAACTTCTCCAGTTTAACAGCAAGATTCTTCAACAGGAATCCAATTTTCTTGCGCTCTTCACGTTTTATCTGGTGAGCTTTTCTTTTGGCGGAAATACCGCTTAATTCGATGAAGATAGGGATCATCTTTGATGGTAAAAGATTTTTTAGAATATTCTGGAATTCTTTGTTCTCTTTAAAATCACGTTGGAGACGCAGATCCAGCTTCTCTTCATCAAGAGCAGGTTTCAGGTCGATAACAAGTGTATATTCTTCGATCTTTTTCACATGCGAAGATGCAGAGAGAATTACCGGTCCCGAAATACCAAAATGGGTAAACAGCATTTCTCCAAAATCTTTATATACTCTTTTCCCATTTTTATTCAACAGAGTAATTCCAACGTTTTTCAAGGTAAGATCCTGCAGATCGGTTACTTTATTAGACCTTACGGATGGTTGATCTAACGAAACCTCCGTAAAGGTCGTAGTATCCTCATTGATATTGTGTGAGGTTTGATCTTCAACCATTGCGAAGGTCTTCAACCATTCGCAAGGTTTCAGGAATTCATTCGCTTCTATAGGTACCAGTGAAGGTTTGAAGCGTGTGGTTTTATGTCCAAGTTGTCGAGCAAACTTATAACCATCTCCGGTGGAACCGGTTCCAGGATACGATTTACCGCCTGTTGCAATGATGATCTTCTCACTGCGAAGCACTTCTCCGTTTATCAATTTGACAGCAAACAAGTTTCCAAATTTCATTATTTCACGGGCTGCACTATGGATCACCTCCACCCCATTCCCGATAGCATATTTGATCATACTTTCTACAACGTCTTTGGCTTTATCGCTGATAGGGAAAACCCGGTTACCACGCTCAACTTTTGTTGCCAATCCCAGATCGTTAAAGAAGGAAACAGTATCTTCACTTGAAAATCTATGAAAGGCATTTATGAGGAATTTCCCATTCCTGGGAACATTTTCGATCAGTTCGGAAACATCGCAGTAATTAGTAAGGTTGCAGCGTCCCTTTCCTGTGATTAACAGCTTTTTCCCCAATACAGGATTCTTTTCAATGAGAAGAGTTTTCTTACCGTTTTTTGCTGCTGTTCCAGCAGCCATCAGCCCGGCAGATCCTCCTCCGATCACGATCACATCATACATTCTCATATCCCTTCATTTCTCTCGTTTACAAGTTGCACTTGTAAACACAATTGAACGATAAGTTTCACTTATACAAAATCCAAATTATCTAATTTAATAATCTCATTCCCATCAAAATCCACATTACATGCGGAACTGTATTTCCAATCTTCCGGCTTATTGACAAATCCCTTTCTCATAGGATTAAGATGTATATACTGTATTTTCTGATCTATCATATCAATTGAACTCATTAATTGTGGGTGAAATCCTTCCTGCCAAACTTGATAATTGCTTTCAATTTTGTTTCTTTTCTTATAAAAATAAAATTGATTAAGAATTTGATCTTTTTTTGTAGTTTTATAATATTCGAGGATTGCTTTTGCAGTGTGCCTTTTAAATGATTTCATTATTTCAATCAGTTTACATGAAGATACTATCATATGAAGATGTTCTGGCATTATAACAAAAGCATAAATTTTCAAATCCTTTTCTTTCTTGCAGAAATTCAAAGAATTAATAATGACATCAAACAATGATTCGGATATGAAAACAGGAATCCATTCAACAATTGTTGACGATACAAAATATATACCTTCAGGATCAACCACTTTGTATCTGCTTTTCATATTATTCTCCAGGAAGCTCAGCTTCAAATTCAAGTGTGTTCACAAGTACAACTTGTGAACAAGTAACGTTTTCATATCACTTAATTTTCTCTCTCTCGTTAACAAGTTGAACTTGTTAACGCACTTACGTTGTAAGTTACACTTACAAATATACTTTATGATGTTTTCCGGAAGTATAACTTCCCAATAAATCATGTTCACAAGTGCAACTTGTGAACAAGTTAAAAAATCTTACCGATTCTAAGCTTTTTTTAGAAACATAACATACAAAGGACGAATCGCAGACAGAATGCAACCTGCTACATACCACCAGATATTTAAAGTAATTATCTGAGGAATGAATTTAATCAACACTATCAGAACAAACATGGCTGCCAATTGAGCTAATTTTATGTCAAAAATAGTAAATAATTTCAATCTTTGATTAAAAAAAGAAATAATTCTCATCTTTCCTCCTTTTTGACATATCCGAATTTTAGAATTTAAATAATTTCAACAAGTTTTTTCTTGGTTCAAAAAACATTTGACCAAAATCTTTTACTTTCAAAACTGACAACGGAATTAAAAAAAAGGAAATTATGATGATAAAGAAAAAATCTTCATACGAATGTCATAGAAAGCAAATGGTTTTCTCTGGTCATATCCTTTTACTCCCCTTTCGGGGATAAAACAAATTGTTTTTCATATCAAAGCAAAAAAATATCACAACAGGAGTATATTGATGGAATATCCTTTTGAAAAAATAGAGAAGAAGTGGCAGAAGATCTGGACAGAGAAAAAAATATTCAATGCCGAAGATTTTACTAAAAAGCCTAAATATTACGTTCTTTCCATGTTCCCGTATCCTTCGGGAGCACTGCATATGGGACATGTTTCCAATTATTCCATTGCAGATGCGATCTCACGTTATAAGATGATGCAGGGCTACAATGTAATGCAACCGATGGGTTATGATTCGTTCGGACTGCCTGCGGAAAATTGTGCTATAGAGAATAATTCTCATCCCAGGAAAACAACGGACGAGAATATCGATATTATGCGGAACCAGTTTGATGCTATTGGTTTCGGTTTGGATTGGGAACGTGAGGTAAGTACCTGCCATTCAGATTATTACAGATGGGGACAGTGGCTTTTCAAGAGAATGTACGAAAAAGGACTGGTTTATAAAAAAACTTCTTTCGTGAACTGGTGCGATTCCTGTCAGACCGTGCTGGCAAATGAACAGGTAGAAGATGGAAAATGCTGGCGATGTGAAACGGTTGTTCGTCAAAAAGAGCTTGAACAATGGTTTTTCAAAATAACGGAATATGCAGAAGAACTGCTGGATTTCTCCAAAGTCATAGATTGGCCAGAGCGTGTGAAAACCATGCAGACGAACTGGATCGGGAAAAGTTTTGGTACAGAAATGTGGTTCAAGCTAAAAGATTCCGATGATATCATCAAAGTCTTTACTACACGTCCCGATACGATTTTTGGATGTACGTTCATGGCTCTTCCACCTGAACACCCTCTGATGATAAAATGGCTGGAAGATGAACCGGAAGATTCCAAATTAAGGAAATTCTGTGAAAAGGTTATGAATGAGGATAAAATTACCAGAACTGCAGAAGATACTACCAAAGAAGGAATATTTACAGGCAGAT
>DAOUUD010000073.1 GCA_030668345.1 Candidatus Cloacimonadota bacterium
GCCATTATTTTCCACCCTGTTCTTGGCTTCTTCGATAACTTTTTCTCTTTTAACCAGTCTGCCGGATTCTTCATCGACCAGGTAATTGTAGGCATCTTTCACCTTCATTTTTTTCTTTCTATCGCTCTTTTTAAAGGGAAGAATACCAGCCATGATATCGCCAAGTTGAAAATCTATATTCTCCATTCCTGTTTGAGAGAATATTTCAATATGCGAAGGTTTGGGACGTTCTGCACTTACTTCCACTTCGCGTTCGTTCAGTTCCACGCTATCGAAGAGTTTTTCCATTTTTTTACGAATACGTTCATGTCTTTCAGATTTTAGCTTTGTTTCTTCTTCGGTTTCATTGGGAACTACAGGTTGGCGTGGATACAGAATATCGATAATCCGGTTACGTGCGTTCACTTTTGCTTTTGCCTGCACCTGACGGGTCATTTCTATCCGTACGTAGTTCAAAGCAATGTTCATAAGTTCACGCACCATCGATTCCACATCTCTGCCCACATAACCCACTTCAGTGAATTTTGATGCCTCTACTTTAATAAAAGGAGCATTGGCCAGCTTGGAAAGACGGCGAGCGATCTCGGTTTTACCTACTCCGGTAGGTCCGATAAGAATAATATTATTGGGCATGATCTCATGTTGAAGTTCACCTTGCACCTGCTGGCGGCGCCATCTGTTACGAAGAGCTATGGCTACAGCACGTTTCGCTTTATCCTGCCCGATTATGTATTTATCGAGTTCTTCGACAATTTTTGTTGGTGTAAATCTTTTCATTACAATTCCTCTATAGATATCTGATCATTAGTGTAAATACATATCTCGGCTGCTATTTTAAGTGATATTTCCACGATCTCTTTTGCCGAAAGCTTTGATTCATGCAGTAATGCTTTGGCAGCTGCTACTGCAAAACTTCCACCGGAACCGATTCCTACAACTCCTTCATCGGGTTCCAGCACGTCACCCGTACCGGAAATAATGAGCAGGGAATTTGCATCAGCAACAATTATCATTGCTTCCAGCCGGCGCAATATTTTATCGGAACGCCAGTCTTTTGCCAGTTCCACAGCTGCTCGTTTAAGATTACCTTTGTATTCTTTCAATTTACCTTCAAATTTTTCAAAAAGCGTGAAAGCATCGGCAGTAGCTCCAGCGAAGCCGGCAATAACTTTGTCCTCGTGCAATCTTCTGATTTTCTGCGCTGTTGCTTTTATCACAGTATTACCCATGGTGACCTGTCCATCACCACCCACAGCCACTTTACCATCTCGTTTTACACCGATAATAGTTGTTCCATGCATCTGGTTCATATCTTTATCCTTAAAGCAATATTTATTTTTCCGTTTCCTTCTTAGCTTCAACTTTTTTTTCAGGAACGGATTTTGTTTTTTCTTTTGGAACTTTATCTGTTTCCTCTTTTGTTTGAGGTTTTGCGTTTTTCCTGGTTTTAGCTTTTTTTGCAGCTTTGGAAATATCTTTCTTGATGTCCTGGATCCTGGCGAATTTCTTTTTCAGGAATTCCTGTTCGTTTTTGTTTACAGATTTCATAGCCAGACCAAATATCTCATCGGTATCCAGGGTTTCTTTCTCAAGTAGTTCCTCTGCCATTTCTTCTAAAAGCTTTCGTTTATTTGCCAATATTTCTAGCGCTTTTTTATGTGCTGTTACTATTATTCTTCGTATCTCAGAATCGATGATCCGGGCTGTTTCTTCGCTGATATTTTCATGCTGGGAAATGTCTCTGCCCAGAAAGATCTGACTTTCCTTTCTGGCTACGGTCATCGGACCGATCTTATCGCTCATGCCCCAATTGCACACCATTTGTTTTGCCAGGTCTGTAGCTCTCTGGATGTCGTTGGATGCGCCGGTGGACATCTCTTCAAATATTATTTCCTCTGCCGAACGTCCACCAATTAGTCCTACAATGCTTTGTTCCATATAGCTGCGTGAATAATAGGATTTCTCTGTTTGCAGGAAGTGTGTTGCACCGCCGGTAAAACCACGGGGGATAATTGTAACTTTGTGGATCGGTTCCACTTTTTCCAGGAATAGTGAGCAGAGCACGTGACCCACTTCATGTACGGCAGTGATCTTTTTATCTTCATCTGTAATGACCTTGCTTTTTCTGGCTTTACCAAGAGTTACTTTATCTTTTGCTTCTTCAAAGTCATCCATTTCAATTTTTTTCTTATTTTTACTGGCTGCCAGGAGTGCTGCTTCGTTAACCAGATTTGCCAGATCGGCTCCGCTGAAGCCAGGAGTAATTCGTGCAATGATACTTAGGTTTACCTCATTGGCAATAGGAAGTTTGCGTGTGTGAACACCCAGTATACCTTCTCTTCCTTTTATATCAGGTAGATATACGATTATCTGGCGGTCGAACCTGCCGGGACGCAATAATGCCGGATCGAGAACATCCGGGCGGTTTGTAGCTGCAATAATAATGACCGAATCGTTGGGATCGAATCCATCCATTTCTACCAGTAACTGGTTCAGGGTCTGTTCACGTTCATCGTGACCACCACCCAAACCTGAACCGCGATGACGTCCCACCGCATCTATTTCGTCGATAAAAGCAATACACGGTGCATTCTTTTTGGCTTCGACAAACATATCTCGCACACGAGATGCACCCACACCCACGAACATTTCTACGAAATCGGAACCACTGATGCTGTAGAAAGGAACTTGAGCTTCACCGGCAACTGCTTTTGCCAGGAGTGTTTTACCGGTTCCCGGTCTGCCCAGAAGTAGTACACCGCGGGGTATCCTGCCGCCAAGACGCTGGAATTTCTTTGGTGCTTTCAGAAATTCTACGATCTCTTCCAGTTCTTCTTTAGCTTCATTCACACCGGCCACATCCTCAAAAGTTACTTTTGTTTTGCCACCGGAAGCAAGTTTAGCCCTGCTTTTACCAAAACTGAAAGCCTGACCGGCACCACCGCGCATACCTCGCATCAAGAATATCCAGATTCCAATAAAAATGAGAAACGGAAACCAGGATAGTAATATTCCCAACATCTTGGAAGGTTTTTGTGAATTTACATTTATTCCCTGCGAAGAGAGCTCTTTTACGAAATTGGCGTCCGGATCGAACGGAAGATAAACAAACAGCTTTTGTCCGTCTTCCAGGAGCAATGTTACTTCACGATCGTTTATCAAAATGCTTCTCACCATTTTATTCTTATAAAAATCTTCAAACTGTGAATACGTGATATTATTATCTTTAGTGCTGTTCATACGAGACATTTGGAAAACAACAACAATAAATAACAACAGCACGATCCAGAATGTGATCGTCTGTGATCTTTTCATTTTTGGTAATTTCGGGGGGAGCGGTTGTTTTTTGGGATCCTGATTATTTCTTTTATTTTGTTGCATTAAGTATATATCTCCTCTTTTAATATTCCAATATAGGGTAGATTACGGTATTTCTGGGCATAATCTAATCCGTAACCCACCACGAATTCGTTTCCTACTTCAAAGCCTAAATAATCTATGTGTATTTCTGTTTTGTGAGCTTTCGGTTTGTCCAACAAAGCACAGATTTTAGTAGAAGCGGGTTTATGCTGCTTGAAATAGTCATTCATATACTGCAACGTAAGACCGCTGTCTACAATATCTTCTACAATGATCACGTGTCTACCTGTGATATCGGCATCGATGTCTTTTTTTATTTTGACCACTCCGGAAGATTTTGTGGTATCTCCGTAGCTGGATAGTGCCATAAAATCAAGTTCCAGCGGAATGGAAATATTCTTTATGAGATCGGTAAGGAAAAGAACACCGCCTTTCAGGATGCAGATCATAATCGGGGTTTTGTCTTTGTAATCTTGCGATATCTGCTCTCCCATCTCTTTCACCCGTTTCTGAAGTGTTGTTTCATCGATAAGGATTTTTGCCAGATCATTTCTCATATTTATTTTTGATCTCCCTTTAAAATCTTCAAATAAAGATTTTATTCTTTTTTTATTCTTTCAGCAGCCCGGGATTTTTTCCTGGTCATCTTTTCGATCTTTAACATCAGGATGTTCCCGGTATCTTCTGAAGTAATTACTCTGTTATCTATCCTATGCCCGGCTACCCAGATGATATTCTCTTTATCACAGAATAAAAGCACCTTATCCCTCTCGAATTTAGGCACCTTTTCGTCAATGAAAAAATCCTTTAATTTCTTGGCATGATCCATACCCAGAGGGTAGAATTTATCACCCGGCTGGCGATGCCTTATCGAAAGTGGGAAAGATGTTTTATCCAGATCGATATAGGTGGTGAATTTATCTTCATAAAGATATCTTTTCTGTGGAAGTATTTTCAGCTTTTTCATGATGATGCGGTTATCCTCGAAAGTTAACCTGTTACGCAATGAAGTGATTTCTTTTGAATTGCTCACATCAAATCCTTCTTCATCATCTATGTTTGTAAAAATAAGCTCATTGTACTCTTTCAGCACATACACATCATGCGGTAAATGTATTTTTTTACTGCCATCCGCATTTAGTATAGCTTCAATTTCTTCAAAATTACTGTGATAGAAGTCCTTTTCATCACCATTGAATTTCTTGTATATTTCTTTATAAATATAGAACCTGAGTACAGGCTTGGTTTTACGAATAGCATTTAGCGAAAAGCGATACTCATTCTTTGAGTGTTTTATCTGTGCTTTCAGCAGCCTGCGTTTAGATAATTCCTGCATTATTTCGTCTGTGTCGGAAAATATCTCTGCAGTGTGAAATAGTTTATCTACAACTTTTGGATTGAGATTTTCTTTGATCCAGGGCAGCATGTGATTACGTATTTTATTGCGGGTGAAAACGTTCTCGTAATTGGATTGATCATCTCTCCAGGTAAGTTCTTCGTTGTTCAGAAAATCTAATATTTCCTGACGGGAAAAACTAAGCAGTGGATGGATTATTATGCCGGATCTGGGAGTTATCCCTTTCATTCCTGTATATCCCGAACCCCTGAAAAGTCTATGGATCAACGTTTCTGCCTGATCCTCACGATTGTGTCCCAGTGCTATTTTGTGAACATTATATAGTTTAGTAAGCTTCTTGAAATATTTGAATCGGAGATCACGGGCTTTATTTTCCAGGTTGGATTTGGAATCGAGTTTCACGTTTTTAATCACAAGTGAAATATTCTTTTTGAAGCAAAATTCTTTTACATGTTCTTCATCTTTTTGAGAATCCTTTCCTCGCAGATTATAATTTACATGTGCTGCCAATATGGAAAAACCATGTTTGGATTTCAAGTACCAGAGTGCCTGCAATAGGGCTGTGGAGTCGGCACCTCCGGAAAAACCAACCATGATCTTTTCACCACTATTTATTAGTTTGTACCGGTCCACAAACTCTTCAAATTTTTCCAGAAAATTCTGATTTTTTTTCATCTTCACACCTTTACGGGTCAAATACTTCATTCTACTTCAAGTTTTGATACATCAATCAATGTGTCAAATAAAAAGCTTGTAAGAATTTGCGTAATCTGATAGTTGGAATCCAAAAACAGAAAAAAAAGTATAAGGAGCGATTTATGAAGAAGTTAATGCTTTTGGGTGATGAAGCCATTGCTCAGGGTGCTCTGGATGCTGGTTTATCCGGTGCTTACGGCTATCCCGGGACTCCTTCCACTGAAATCGTGGAATATATCCAGCGCAATCGGGAAGCTATCGAGCGCAATGTTCATCGTACCTGGTCGGCAAACGAAAAAACCGCCATGGAAGAAGCTCTGGGTATGTCTTATGCTGGTAAAAGAGTCATCGCTACAATGAAACACGTAGGATTGAACGTAGCGGCAGACCCATATATGAATTCTGCTCTTACAGGAGCCAATGGTGGTGTAATCGTGGCAGTGGCAGATGACCCATCCATGCACTCTTCTCAGAATGAGCAGGATTCAAGGTATTATGCCAAATTTGCGCTGATGCCGGCTCTGGAACCATCTAACCAGCAGGAAGCTTACGAGATGCCATTCATGGCTTATGAGATTTCCGAAAAATATCACCTTCCCGTGATGATAAGATTAACCACCAGGCTGGCTCACTCACGTGCAGGTATTAAGCGACGCGAAGTGTTAAATGAAAATGACCTTCAAAAACCGGAAAATCCCAATCAATTTATGTTACTGCCGGCTTATGCTCGTAAGAAGTATAAACATCTGCTAGCCATTCAGAAAGAGTTAGTAAAGGAATCGGAGAATTCTCCTTTCAATAAATATATGAAAGGTGAAGATAAATCTCTGGGTATAATTGCCTGCGGATTGGGGTTCAATTACTTGATGGAGAACTTTGAAGCAGGTAAATGTCCTTATCCCATCCTCAAGATCGGTCAATATCCGCTTCCCGGGAAACAGATCGAAAAGATAATAAATGAATGTAAAAACATCCTGGTAGTGGAAGAAGGAATGCCACTGGTAGAAGAAATGCTAAATGGCTTTCTGGGTAATAAAAAGGTCAAGGGAAGACTGAACGGTACTATTCCCCGTGATGGAGAATTGAATCCGCAGATCATTCGCAGAGCTCTCAATCTGCCGGAACTTCCCAGCCTGGCGATTCCTGAAATTGTAACAGGAAGACCCCCGGCACTGTGCGTTGGCTGTCCACATATTGATACTTATAAAGCGCTCAATGAAGTTCTGAAACCTTATGGCAAAGGTCATGTCTTCTCCGATATCGGGTGTTACACATTGGGATTTTTACCTCCTTACAAAGCTATCGATACATGTGTGGACATGGGGGCTTCTGTTTCCATGGCTGTGGGTGCTGCCGATGCAGGCTTATTCCCGGCTGTTGCTGCTATTGGTGATTCCACTTTTGGTCATTCCGGAATAACCCCATTGCTGGATGCTGTGATTTCCAAATCCAATATTGTTGTTATCATTATGGATAACGATATAATCGCCATGACGGGAATGCAGGATTCGCAAGTTACAGGCAGGATCGAAGATATCTGTATGGGCGTTGGTGTGGAGAAAGAACATATTCGTATTATTAATCCTTTATCCAGACACCATGAAGAAAACGTAAAAGTAATAAAAGAAGAATTAAATTACAATGGTGTTTCGGTTATCATTCCCAGAAGACCATGTATTCATGTGTATGCAAAAAGGAAGAAAAAGAGTTAGACGCAGATAAACGCAGATCAGATATGATAAAATATGAAATACATTTTAGAATTGTAAAAAATCATAGTAAATTATAAAGAATCAGCGAAAATCAGCGTCAAAAAATAAAGGAGAATATAATGAAGAAAGATATAATTTTAGCAGGAGTTGGCGGACAGGGAATCCTTTCCATTGCTGCCATCATCGGATATGCTGCTATGGAAAATGGTTTGAATCTGAAGCAGGCTGAAGTACACGGTATGAGTCAGCGCGGGGGAGATGTGCAGTCTCACCTCAGGATTTCAGACAAGGAGATTTATTCCGACCTGATCCCGCAGGGTGGGGCAGACCTGATAATCTCGGTGGAACCAATGGAAGCTTTGCGTTATATGCCTTACCTTTCTCAGAATGGCTGGTTTATCACCAATACCACACCTTTTGTAAATATACCCAATTATCCCGATACAGAAGAATTGATGAATGAAGTGAAGGCTATTCCAAATCATGTGGCAATCAATGCAGACCAGATCGCTAAAGACATAGGTGCAAACCGTTCAATGAATATAGTAATGTTAGGCGCGGCTTCACTCTTTTTGGATATTCCTTACGAAAAGCTGGAAGAGGGTATCAAATTTGTTTTTGGACGAAAAGGTGAAGAGGTGCTGGATGCCAATCTGAAAGCTATGAAGGCCGGAAAGGATTTTGCAGAGGAAAATAAGATTTAATCATAAAAAAAACAGCCCATCCGGATTCGGGCGGGCTGGATTTTTTTCTCTTTATTTCAACAGCAAACATTTCCTAACTGATTCTGATTTACCATTTACATTCAATTTGTAGAAATAGATACCGGAAGAGACCGGTTGATTATTGTCATCCGTACCGTTCCAGATAACTGAATATTTTATTTCCCCTCGTACTTCTACAAGCTCAGCATGACACAAGCTCGGGGAAAGATCTTTCACTTTTTGTCCTTTCAGATTGTAAATTATCAATTCGGTGTTTTTCTCGGTGTTCTCGGTGGTGAATCTTATTGTAGTTTCTGGATTAAACGGGTTAGGGTAATTCTGCAAAGATAATTGCATAATTTCCGGTAAAATAGTATTGTCTATACCTACGGATATATTTTCGCCAATCCAGACACCATCC
>DAOUUD010000097.1 GCA_030668345.1 Candidatus Cloacimonadota bacterium
GTTATTATTACAGACTTTACACGAACCAGTTCATGGAAGAGCAGGAAGCATTGCTGTTGAATGCGTAAATCTAACCACAGAGCACACGGAGAGCACGGAGTGAAAAGAAAAGACAGGATTATAGAATGAACAGGATAAACCGTTGAAAAGGTTCAGCAGGAAGAGAAATCTTATAAACCTTTTAAAGGTAATTTAGAAAAGTCAGTGGCAAAAAAATCCGGCTTCGTTTAATACTACGCCGTGATAAGCAGGAGAAAAAAATATGAAAAAGAATATTGTAACTTTAATTCTAACCTTTACAGGAGTAATTCTAAGTGCGATCACAATACCGTATTCGCAAACAGAATTGAAAATAGGAACAAATCATTTAACGGGATTTGTGCGAATAGCACCAGATGATTCATTGGCGATTCCTTTGCAGACCGATGTGTGGCTTTGGCACGACAAAGAAAATCTATTTGTTCTTTGCGAAGCGGAAATCGATGAAAATTTTGAAAAAGGAAAATTCGCAACTACAGATGAATGGGCTGATTGTGATTGCGTTAGAATTCAGATCATTACGGATGTGAAGAATTATTATGCTTATATGTTCTACTCGCTTCCATTTGGAAATCAATATGACTGTATTCGTAAATCCGATATGAATATAGATGCAAGCTGGAACAGTAACTATAAATATGAAAACTCAATTTCAGATACTCTATGGATAAGTTCAATGAAAATTCCTTTAAGAGATTTACGATTTTACGGTAATCCACCCTATAAATGGAAAATAATTTTAACTCGTTATTTTGAAAAAGCAGATGAATATTACTCTTTACCTTACGGCAAAATTGATATGGGGAAAGATTATTTTCGTACAGCTTATGATGTTACTATAAATGAGGAACTTTCCAAAAATAAAAATTACAGGATCACTCCATATTTCATTAAAAAATACGATCTTATGGAAGAAACAGATTCCTTCGATCCTGAAAATATCGGTCTCGATTTTTCTTATAATCCAACTTCAGCTACAAAAGTTAAGATCAGCTTAAATCCTGATTTCTCTGATATTCCGATGGATACTGCAGAGGATAATTTTAATGTTCGCTATGCTCCGCATTTTTGGGAAAACCGTTATTTCTTTATCGAAGACCTCGATGTGTTCGGAGTTAGCAGCAATCTATTTTATTCCCGTCATATTATGCAGCCTCAGTATGCTGTGAAACTTACCGGAAATTCGGAAAATTTCTCTTATGGATTTTTGTCCGCAATGGATAAAGAAGTTTCGGAAGATGGTGAGATTCTGAATAATGATGATATTTATAATATGATGGCATTCAAACCGAAATGGGAAAATATTTCCATTCAAATGACGCTACTGAACAGGATGAACAAAAATTATCACAATGAAGTTTTGGTGATAAATCCAAGTTGGGAATTTATGAAAAACCAATCTGTTTGGGCTGAGATAGATTTCACTTTAAAAGATGAATCCGGCAATGAAAATGAAAAAGGATATTCGATGTATTGCGGATATAACGGGAAGAAGGGGGATGTTAACTGGTCAATAAACGGTTCTCGGATGAGCGAAAATTATAAAGCGGATATGGGGCGCGTTTTTGAAACAGATTTCTCGGCAATAAACCTAAATGCCTGGCAAAATAGTGATCCAAACGGGAAAATCATTAAAAGTTTCGGTTCGAGTATCTGGCTTCATAAGGCACTTATGAATGATGATAAGGAACTGTTCGAGCAAAATTGTGGTTTAAATTTGTGGATAAATTCACCGCAAAAAATAAATTTCAGTATTAGCGGAAATATTGGGCAGGAAAGTTATAATGATTCTGTTTTTACCTGGGATAATATTTATGCGAATATGAGCACCTGGAATATTTCCTGGTTAAGTGCATGGATCAATTTCAGTACAGGTCATTCACTTGTTTATAATCTCTTCGAAATATTCAAAAAGGATTACATAAGTTTAGGCTTTTCGGGTGATATTGGAAATAACTTTTCTTACAATGTTTCCGCCCAAAGACAAAGATATTTCAATTTCCCGATCGATTGCGAGATGGACGATGTATATTGGATCGGTAACGCTGATCTGACGATCAACTTTTCCAATAAACTCTCACTCACAAACGGTTTGCGTTATAATAATTATGAGAATAGTAGCCAGACTGCATATCTCGGATTTTTCTCAAATCTTCGTTATGAATTCAAGGATAATTGTAATTTGTATCTCGGTTATAAAACTGCTCAAGATGAAATAGAACAGGAATTTATCACCGATTATAAGCAGGCGTATATGAAAGTGAGTTATACTTTTTAGAATTAGATAGGATAACAGGATGAACAGGAAAATTTTAACACCAAAAAACACCGAAAACACCGAATGTAACTCAAAGTTCCTGCTTTGAGATAAACCTTGAAAACGGTTACACACGGAAGACCTTCGGAACGGTTGTGAGACTTCTTGCACTTTCTCGACCTTCCGAACGGTTGAGATTTGGTGATAGTGGAAAACCGTTGAAAAAGTTCAGCGAGAAGAGAATACTAATAAACTTTTTCAAGGTAAGTTTGGAGGGAAAAATGAAAACAGGAATTAAAAAGCTATACAACAGAAAGCGTCCTGCTCATCCTGATGAAGCCCATACAACTAGCAAACGCTGGTTCAAGAAGAAAGGACGAAAGGCAGTTCGTAAACATTTGAAAGATGATCTACAGAAGCAGCAGCCTGATTCTGAACCAGGGAAAAATAATTCCAGATAATAAGGATGAATAATGAAAAACATAAAAATTGAAGAATATGAACATAAATATGCAGCAGAAACAGCAGTAATGTGGCAGAACAGCGCCAAAGGCTGGAATGGTGAAACGTTCCTTACAACTGCGCAGGATGTTATTACAGATGAAGAAAATTCGATCCATCTGAATGCCTGGCTGGCTCTGGATGGAGATTTGGTTGTGGGGTATTGCAACTTGTATGAATACCAGGAAGACACAGGAGCTTTATATATTGGACTTTTAAATGTTCGTGATGATTATCAAGGCAGGAAGATAGGAAAAGCACTTGTTCTGAAAGCTGTGGAACGTACCATAGAACTTGGCTGGGATAGACTCGATCTCTATACCTGGAGCGGAAATACACTTGCCGTTCCGCTTTATAAAAAAACCGGCTTCTTCTGGGAAGATCGAGATGATACCACTCATCTAATCAACCTGATTCCTTCAGTTCTGAAAAATGAATTAATCAAAGATCATTTCAAAGAAATCGATTGGTATAAAGACAGTATCAGACCGATCGAGGTGAAACCTGATGGCAGGAAAGAGAACGAATTTGAATATCTTACCTATGAATGGGAAAAAGATAATAAACATCTGCTGATGGAATATTGCAGACGCGGAAGAGGTTTGCGCAAGATCGAGACAGATGAATATTCCATATCTGTAACTGTGGAAGATCTGAAGCTTGTTTTCGGTAGTAAATACAAAGTTCGGTATGATATCGTCAATAAGACCGATAAACCATTAAAGATGAATATCAAAGGTTTGAATGAAAAGAATATCGAATTTGATCTTCAAAAAGAAATCACAGTTGATGATAAGCTCTCCTTCGATGCTGAATTTAAAGTAAATGAAGTTGAAAAAGAGCAAAGTGTATGGAAAACACATGCCTGCGTAGTCTCTGAAATTTCGATAAAAGGGAAAAAATCGCTTTTCAAAATGGGGATCGAACCGAAGTTCCCGGCAAATATCATTCTATCCAAAAGAAGTGGTATTTGCTATCCTGATGTTGAATCTGATATCTATATCGATATTGAAAACAGCTTTGATACAGATGCTACTTTTCAATTTGAGCTTCCGGAAAATGAAAGTATCGAGTTCCCGGAGAAGAAATTCTCAATTGCTTTGAAAGCAAAGGAAAAGCGTTCCATTCCAATTAAATATATTCTTACGAAAGGATGCGTTTATTCTCCTGAAATTTCAGTTAAAGCAATTCGCGAAAACTGTGATCCTTTAGTTTTCAAGCGGAGAATAAATTGTATGTTTAATGCAATAAGTGGAATTTTCTATGGCGAAACTCAAATGAATTATATAGTTGGAAATGGTTCCTATTATATTATATTAATGCGCAAAGATTTTTATAATATCTTCCGAATTGGTGATGCTTTTTCTCAGGGTTGTAAGGTTAGTTACCGGGTTCCAAAACTTGGGAAACCGTTCTCGGATGAATTCAATAAAAAACCGTGTGACAAAGTTGAATATCTCATCGAAGGAACTGCAGTAATTATGAAAGCATATTATACATCAGATAAATTCAAAGGAATAAAATTCCAAATCAATCATAAGTTATTTGCAAACGGAATTGTTGAGCGTTGGTTAGAGTTTGAAAGTAATGGAGCAAAAGAAAATTTCTTTTTCAAGGATTCTATCGGAGTGAGATCAAACAGTCTTGTAGTGCCTTATGATGGTTATTTCATCGATGTTCGTGATGAAGTAACAGGTGGAACGGGAGATTGGAATTCTGAAAAATTATCGGAAAACTGGATATTCAGGAGAGGAAAAAGATCATCGGTCGGTATCTGCTGGTCGGATGATGTTAAAATGAAGTTCGGGAATTGGGAAAAATTCTTTGAATATGATCTGGGTAATTTGAAAGTTGGAGAAAAATTGATATTCAAGCCTGTAACCATTGCTCTGGATACTTTCAGAGACTGGCAAAATTTCCGGGAATTTGCACTGAAGAAACATCAGGATAGACAAAACATGAAAGAAGTCCTGGATTTTTCTATTAATGAAGGAAATCCATTTGTAAAAGAATCATTTCCTGTTTCTGTGATCGAATATAGAAAGAAAAACAAAAATGGAAAAATCTTCCTGAAATTAAAAAAAGATAAAAAATCGGAACTGCTGGGTTCTTTTTCTGAACAGAATAATATCCAAAAAATTGGGAAAGAATTTAAATATGATCGTGATGATCGAATAGATGTTTTAATGATGGAAGCAAAGTTTGAAGAAATTGAAACATCGCGACAGAAAGTGATTTTCCCGATCGGTAAAGAAAAGATCTCCTCTGAAAAACTTAAATCAGAAGGAATGAATGTAATGATGATCGATAATGGAATTATTTCTATGGAGACTTCCTTATCTTTCGCTCCTTCACTGTATTCGTTGAAATATGAAGGAAAAGAGTGGCTGGATTGTTCTTTCCCGAAACCTTGTTCCAAAGGCTGGTGGAAACCCTGGATCGGCGGGATTTGTACGCTTCCGAGCCAATTGCGGGTGAAGACGATTCTGGAAGAAAATAATTCAGCGAAATTCGTTAAAAAGGCTGATAATCTTGGGAACGAATGGGAAGGCTTTTGCATCAGCACGGAAATCGTGAAAAATGAAAAGTTCAAGGGATTGAAGTTAGATCAGTATTTTCTGTTGTTACCCGGAGTTCCGGTAATGTTCCACACTTTGGAGATTTTGCAGAATACAGGTAAGTTCTTTCGGGATGTTGATTTTGAGACGGCATGTTTCATTAAACCGGATGATGATTTGCAGAATTGTCATTTCCTTGCAAAAAACAAAGAAGGACAGGAATTTCAGGTAAATGCAGGGAAGAAGTTATGTGAATCAGAAGCAAGTTCACCTTTTTGTTTTGCAGGAGATAATCGAGAAGAATTACTTCAAATTTCTCTGGTTTCAGAGGAAACTACGTCCTGGTTATTTACCGATACACAAATTTTAACTGCCTGGATCGGTGATAAGATAAACTGCGAAAATAATAAACGAATTTACATTGGTCCGCGCTTCTTTATTTTTGCAGAGCAAAAACTGAATGATGAAATGTTGAGAGATTCAAAGAATGTAAGGTTGAAGTAATTTTGGAGAAAAATATCCGTGATATTTTATGCATCAACGTGGTTGATGTACTCCAAAAAGGAAATATAATGATTTATAAATTTGTAACAACAAACGAAAGACGAGACCTTATTAGATCTGGTGATAATATCGTTGAAGCTGTCTGGCCTGAATTCATGCTGCACGATGCTGTGGCAAACGAATGGTTTTTCCAGCTTTATGAGAAATTCCCGGAATTTCAATATTGGCTTTTAGACGGTGAAGAAATTGTTGGAATCGGAAATTCAATTCCTTTAAAGTGGAATGACAAACTCGAGAATCTACCTGAAGAAGGCTGGGATTGGGCTTTGGAAAAAGGATTCAAAGATAAAGAAAGAAATCTATCCACCAATCTGATTTGTGCTCTTTCAATAACGATTAATCCAGAATACCAGGGAAAAGGTATCAGCACGGAAATGATAAGATCAATGGTTCAAATAGGGAAAAAACACAAACTCGAATCACTGATAATTCCTGTCCGCCCAACTTTGAAGAAAGATTATCCGCATGTAGATATAAAACAGTACATAACCTGGAAGAGGGAAGATGGACAGCTTTTTGATCCCTGGCTTCGAGTTCACGAAAAACTTGGTGGAGAGATCATCAAGGTTTGTTCCAAAGCAATGAAAATCTCAGGAACAATCTCTGATTGGGAAAACTGGACTGGAATGAAATTTCCTGAAAATGGAAAATATAGTATTCCGGGAGCATTAAAACCTGTGGAATTCGATATAAAA
>DAOUUD010000223.1 GCA_030668345.1 Candidatus Cloacimonadota bacterium
AATTTGGAACGATATCTACCCAGTTCAGGATTCCAGGAATCTTCAAATAGTTTTTCCTGCAGATCATTCCAGCTTGTAATTGTATATTCATTCATTCCAGACTCCTTAATACATTAAAAATCGAAACCTGCTCCGATTGCAAAATATATAATTTCTAACTTTCATATTTTTCTCCTTATCCTTTATAGCTCTTTATTCATTCACTATTTTTAAATGTTTCAGAAAATGTGATATTGCCCCTTTATCAAACCGGAGTCTATTGCGTGGATCAAAAGAGCTGTTTGCTGTATCTCTCAGTTCCAGGTGTAGATGAGATGGTTTTCCGCTGTTGCGTATATTTCCGGTAAGCCCTGTTATACCAACTTCTGTATTACCGTTAACTTCCTGTCCCAATGTCACGAACACATCATTCAGGTGAGTGTATACACTTTCGATACCTTCAGGGTACAATATCCTAACTGTTTTACCATACTCTATCTTTATTGAATCTACTGTGCCATCCGGTTGTGTGTATTTTACCTTTACCATGTAGTGTGGATTATCACTAACCTCGGTAACAATACCGAAATCGTTCAAAGGATAAACCGGTGTGTTTTCCGGAACATATAGATCTATACCCTCATGAATTCTCTTCTTTTCCCTGGTACCACGCATGCAGCCATAATGATCTGCCCAACGGTTACGAATGTATTTTTTTATTAGTTCATTAAAAGTCAAGCCATCATTGAAGGGTGATTTATATTTACTGAAGTGATCCACGAAATCGGAAGTTAAAAGGATCGTTTCTTTTTTCAATGAAAAGGGTGACAAAACAACCGGAGAACCGGATTCGACATCAAGTATTTTTATATTATTCAGCTTCCTGTGAAGATAGGGAATATAGAAAACATCTGCAATTACCATCAGCAAAACAACGCCATATATAAAAAACCTGATAAAACCAGGTGATTTTTTATTCATATTCTCCTCTATATAGAATTTCAGGATCAAGACTGTAGTTTTAAGAAAAATTGGCAACTCTTTTTAGAATCTGTCAGGTATTAATTAACCTACTTGTTATTATGGAATCATTTAAACTCATTCTACTTGACAGCAGATTCGCTCTATAAAAACTTTGTTCGTTCTCGATCATCTTTAGTATAGAATAATAAGGAGAAAGCATGAAAACAGATACTCCAAAAGCTGGTCAGATCAGGCATGATTGGTACCTGGTCGATGCTGAGGATTTGGTTTTAGGAAGATTGGCTACGCAAATTGCAACCATTTTGCGTGGTAAAAATAAACCTTACTTCACACCTCACCTGGATACAGGTGATTATGTTGTGGTTATCAATGCTGAAAAAGTTAGACTTACCGGGAATAAAGAATTACAAAAAACTTATCAGCGCTATAGTGGTTATCCATCTGGCAGAAGAGAAATTCCTTTCAAAAGAATGCTTCAGGAAAAACCAGAAGAAGTCATCACTCATGCAGTCAGGGGTATGCTTCCCAAGAATTCTCTTGGAAGACAGATCATTACTAAACTGAAAGTTTATGCCGGCAACAAGCATCCACATACTGCTCAAAATCCAAAACCTTTAGCCTTGGTTAATTAGGGAGAATATATATGCAATATTTCGACGCAATCGGAAGAAGAAAAGATGCAGTAGCAAGAGTTCGATTGACCCCCGGAACAGGAAAAAGAACTGCCAATAAAAGAACCATGAAAAACTATCTGCAAAGAGAAACCCTGGAAATGATAATTGAACAACCGCTCAATCTTGTAGGTCTTTCCGAGAAAGTAGATATCACTGTAAATGTGGATGGCGGAGGTCTTTCCGGACAAGCCGGAGCGATACGCCTTGGTATTTCCCGTGCTCTTGTGAAATATAATGAAGAACTTAAACCAGCTCTAAAAAAAGAAGGATTCCTTACTCGCGATCCTCGTATGGTTGAAAGGAAAAAAGCCGGTCAACCAAAAGCGAGAAAGAAATTCCAATTCTCAAAACGTTAATTTTAAAATATTTTCGTGTAAAAATACTGTCTGGTATTTGCAAAGCGGTGTCCCGAAAGCATTCGGGATTGAATTGCAGTTAATATAGGACAGAAAAAAATAACCGTAATTAAAGGAGATTGAAAAGTATGTCTGTTGTAACAATGAAAGCTCTTCTGGAGAGTGGAGTTCATTTTGGTCACCAAACACACAAGTGGAATCCCAAAATGGACAAATTTATTTTCATCAAACGTAATGGGATTCACATTCTTGATCTTAAACAAACCCTTGATGCTGTGAATGAAGCTTATATGTTCATCAAAGAACTTGTGAACAAAGGTGAAACAGTTCTTTTTGTAGGTACCAAAAAACAAGCCAAAGAAGCTATCGAAGTTTCTGCCAAGAAATGTGGTGTGTTTTATGTTAATAACCGCTGGTATGGTGGTATGCTTACCAATATACAAACCATTCGTCGTAGTATCGAGAAACTGGATTATTATGAGCAGATAGTTGAGGACGGTACAATAAATAGTTTCACCAAATTAGAAGCTCAGAAGATGAAAAAAATCTACGATAAGATCAATAACGGACTGGGCGGTGTTCGCGAAATGGATAGGAACCCCGGAGTAGTTTTTATCGTCGATATCATCAAAGAAAAAATCGTAGTTAATGAAGCTCGAAAACTTAAAATACCTATTGTAGCAATGGTAGATACAAATGCCGATCCCGATCTGGTAGATTATGTTATTCCTGCTAACGATGATGCTATTCGTGCTATACACCTGATCACAGATATCATAGCAAATGCTGTAATCGAGGGTAAGCAATCTCTTCTTGAAGGTGCTGACATTGTTCAACCCGATGCTACAGAGAAAAAAGAAGCAGTCATAGAAGAAAAGAAAGAAGAAATTCCTGTAAAAAAACCTGAAACAGTAAAAAAAGATACAGA
>DAOUUD010000001.1 GCA_030668345.1 Candidatus Cloacimonadota bacterium
CAGAAACTAACCAGGAATAAAGCGATGAGATACCATTTTTTATAAACCGGAATTTCCGCTCTTTTCTTGAATGATATAAGTTGAGCTTCAGGAAATTCAAATTCAGTTATATCTTCGGGATAAAAATGCTTCCCATTTGTCTGATCCGAAATATAAGCAAGAAGCGATGTATTAAAACCTGTGTCCCTGCTTTCAGGATCATCGGCAGTTACCATGAATTCACCTTCTGTTTCCAGCCCGGTTCGTTCATCCCGGATTTTAAATGAATAGTTTCCCGATGGAAGAAACCTAATTTCACATTGGTATACATCTTCCTTGGCCAAGAGGAATTCCTCAAAAACTTTATCGTGTTTTTTATCGAATACTGTAAGCTTTGCATTCAGATCGTAAATGGAGGATAGCGTCTCATCGTAAGCTGTTAAGTTGACTGTAATTTTCTCTCCGCTGAAATACGATGTCTTATTTGTTCGAGCAAAAAAACGTTCGGAACTTTCCCTGCTAAGCCACGATATAATATTAGAAATAAATTGATTATATTTATTTTCCTTTTCCCACAATTGCCATTTCCAGAGGTTTAGGAAAGCTAACTGGAGTACTTTCCCCTTCTCATAATTCATAAAAAGTATGGCAGGATTGCGTTCTTCATTTTCTATTTTTGCTAATATTTTTGCCTGGAGTTTTGGTTTCACAAAATAGTAATTTACAGGTGGAATGTTACTTCGGACTTTCTCCAGGTTAAATGTTTCATATCTTTTACTTTCATCAGTAAAAGAAAAGGTCGATTCGAATGTTGTTCTGAAACCGTAATCTGTTGCCGGTAAAATCTCGGAGATCTCTTTCGGTGGCTTACCCATCAGGAATAATCCTCCACCTTGTTTAACAAAGTTCTTTATAATTTCTGCTTCAGCCGTGGTGAATTGCAATGAATTGTTATTTATAAGGATAAGCATTACGGTTTCCTGTATCTCATCTTTCAAAGATACTTGTTGTCTTATCTTTTTTAAAGTTTTTTCTTTAAGAAGAAAGGAATGCTCCCAGTGTGGATTTTGCTGAATTGCATCGATCATAAATTTTGCATCCCATCCCGGTTTATCTGAAATTATGGTGATACGGGAACGTTCCCTCAAAACCTGAATTGCTCCGGTATATTTGTTATTCGCGGGATTTTTCTCATTTGTCGAATCCGAACTTACAACCACTTCAAATGATCTCATACCAGTTTCGTTGAAAGAAATTTCAAAAAACTCCTGCAGAAAATCAGTGTCGCGAAATTCAATTTTCTTTGCTTTATTTTTTTTGTTATTAATAAATAGTTCTACTTGAGCATTTCCATTGAAATTGGTGGATGAGAGATTTACTTCGATAGGGGTCAAGTCATTCCGGTAAACGGTTTTATTGTAACGCAGGCTGGTTATTTCAAGATCAAAATCGTTAATCTTAAAATCGGGAACAACAGTATAAATTGGAATATTAAGAGCAATAATAGATTCCAGACTTTCATCCTTTAACCAGCCATCGGAAAAAAGAAAAATCGCCTGAATATCTTCCAGATTCTGCTTTTGGGTTATTTCCTGCAAAGCAGGTGTCAATCTTGTAGTATTTTTTCCAGGTTCTCCGGCAAAATCATAATTAACGATATCGTATTTCCCGGAGCGGATCTCAGTTCTCACTATTTCCCGAAAATCCTGTAAAGCATCTGTTTTACTAATATCTCCGCTTTCCTGGTTCATGCTGTCGGAAATATCATTCAGCATTATTACTTTAGGTCGGCTGATGGAATGTTTTATATAAAAGAGAACGGGATTGAAAAGCAGGATCAAAATAACAATTATTGCAAGCGATCTGAGTACGATCAGCAGTTTTTTTCTCCAGCCGTAAAGCTGTGGAACAGTATTTCTATAAAAATAAAATATTAAAAGTACTGCTAAAGCTATCAATAAAAATATCATTGTTTACCAATACTCCAACGGCGGAATTTCTGTGAATAAAAATTTGGATTTTTCAATTTTGTTATCGATTATTATGGGTAGTTTATCCAGTTTCAATTCGAGCTTTAGTGATTTGAGCATGTTTGATTTGAAGCCTTTGAACAATGAAATATCCGAGCTTGAGATTATAAGTGTTCTGGATTTATAGTTCTTTATAATATTCTTTTTTAGAATCTCAGCACGAACCAGTTCACCAAATGATCGGTGGTAAGGACCGGCAACTATATCTTCTTCCTTTATATCGGAATGAAGACCGATCTTGATCACCCGAATCCCTTTTTGTTCAAACTCACGCAGCATACCTGATACTATTTCAACGGCTTCATTCAACTTGAGTGGAGTGTATTTTCCCGACAGAAACCAATTTTCTAACTTTGTTCTTTTTAGAATGATTGTGGGATAGATCCTTACAAAGTGGGGGGAGAGTTTTTTTGTAAGATTAATCGAGTTTTCCAATGATCGCCGGCAAAACCCGGGAAGACCGGGCATCAATTGAATTCCCAATTGAAACTTATGCTCTTTTACCAATTTGCAGGCATTTATTGCAGTTTCGGAATTATATCCTCTTAATGATTTTTTTAGTACTTCATCATCAAAACTTTGAATACCAAGTTCAATAGTTCGAACATTGTTCTCTTTACAAAAAATCAGCACCTCCGGGTCGATTGAATCTGGTCTGGTGGAAATTCTAATACCGGAGATGTGGTTCCTGAATTTATTGGCAATATCAAGATATTTTTGTTGAGATGGTTTTGTCAGGCTGGTGAAAGTTCCTCCGAAGAAAGCGATCTCTTTTTCTTCAGATATGTTTTTTCTACAAAAAGCTGTAATCTCTGTTTCTATCTTTTCTATATCTGGAAGCTTGCTGCGGGTAATGGAGTGCTGGTTACAGTAAATACATTGGTAAGGACATCCCTGGTGAGGAATAAAAACAGGAAAGATATTCATAGTGATTTAACCTGAAAATTCTGATTATTAATTCAGTTGATTGCAAGCTTCTCTGGCGGCATTTTGTTGTGCTTCTTTTTTGTTACCACCCTTTCCACTTCCGTAGACTTTATTGTTTATCAACACTTCGACAGTAAATATTTTTTCGTGTTCGGGTCCCATTTCGCTGATTATTTTATAATACGGTATTTCATGAAATTCTGCCTGAGTGTATTCCTGGAGTTTGCTTTTATAATCGATAAGTTCATCGCTTTTAACGTATCTATCTACATCTTTCAGAATAAACATCTTTATGAATTTCCGCACTTCTTCCAGGTTGCCATCCAGGTAGATTGCACTGATAATTGCTTCCATGCTATCTGCCAGGATAGAATCGAGACCACCACTATTGGCAGCTTCAGAACTGGTAAGAATGAATTCATGCAAATCGAACTGTTTGGCTTTTAAAGCTAACATTTTTTTTGAAACTATCTTTGATTTGAGTTTGGAAAGTTCACCTTCGCTGTAATTGGGATACTTCAGGAAAAGTTCTTCCGAAATTATTAATCCTAAAATGGCATCTCCCAGAAATTCCATTCTCTCAAAAGGGGAATATCCTTTATTCCCGGTGGGTAGTGATGTATGAGAAAGAGCTGCTGTTAACAACGGGAGATTTTGAAAATAATAACCGATCTTTTCCTGTAGGATCTTAAATTTGGGATTTTTTTCTTTTCTAACAGAAAACTGATTTACTAAGTTATATATGATTTTTTTCAAAACAAAAAAAGACGGGGCTGGTGCCCCGCTTAATTTAATTAACAAATTTCTTGAAAATTAATACACCATTGTGCCCACCAAAACCAAGAGAATTACTTAAAGCATAATTCACTTTATATTCAATGGCTTTGTTGGGGACATAATCAAGATCACATTGCGGGTCAGGATGTTCTTGATTTGTGGTTGGATGGATCTTGCCAGTTTCGATACTTTTACAACAAGCTAACGCTTCAACTGCTGCAGCTGCTCCCAAAGTGTGTCCAACCATCGATTTAGTAGAACTGATCTTTAACTTGTATGCGTGATCACCGAAAATGGTTTTAATGGCTGCTGTTTCGTTGGGATCATTCAGGGGAGTAGAAGTACCGTGTGCATTAATATAATCAATTTGATCGGGACTGATATCGGCATCTTCGATTGCCATTTTCATAGCTCGTGCACCACCTTCTCCGTTTTCTGCGGGAGCAGTAATATGGAAAGCATCACAAGTTGCGCCATATCCCGTAACTTCAGCATAGATCTTTGCACCACGTTTCAAAGCATGCTCCATTTCTTCAAAAACAAGAACGCCGGACCCTTCTGCCATAATAAATCCATCTCTTTCCTTATCGAATGGACGACAGGCTTTCTGCGGTTCATCATTTCTGGTACTGAGAGCTCTCATAGCGCAAAAACCAGCCACAGAAAGGGCTGTTACAGAAGCTTCCGAACCTCCGGTAAGCATAATGTTGGCATCTCCATATTGAATCGTTCGATAGGCAGTACCCATTGCGTGATTTGCAGAAGCACAAGCTGAAGATATGTTAAAGTTCAAACCTCTGAAATTATATTCAATGGCAACTTCAGCGGAGGCAATATTAGCAATCATTTTTGGAATGAAAAAAGGACTGATCCTTTTAGGTCCTTTAAGTGTCATTTTACTTGCTTCAGATTCAAAAGTTTCCATTCCTCCAATTCCTGTAGCGATGATAACTCCCGCACGATCGTGATCGAATTCAGCATTAATCAAACCTGAATCTTCCATTGCCTGTTTAGCAGAAATAAGTGCAAATTGTGAATATTTATCTACTTTTTTAAGTCTTTTATAATCGAAATATTGTGTCATATCAAGATTCTTAACTTCTCCTGCTATCTGGCTGGAAAATTCGTCTGTAACTTCAAAGTTCTTTATAAGTTCTATTCCCGATTTTCCTGCCAGCAGATTTTCCCAGGTTTCATTAACGCTGTGCCCAATGGCGTTCAATGTGCCCATACCTGTAATTACAACTCTTCTTTTATTCATTAAAACCTCTCGTTAGGATAATTTGATATAATTATGGTGGGGTCAAAAAAATCCCCCACCATAATTGATATTATTATCCAAGCTTTTGTTTAAGATATTCGATAGCTTTGCCAACTGTAGTCAGCTTTTCTGCTTCTTCGTCAGCAATGTCGATATCGAATTCTTCTTCGAATTTCATGATAAGTTCAACAGTATCGAGAGAGTCAGCTCCCAGATCTTCAATGAAGCTGGCTTCTGGAGTAACTTCACTTTCTTCCACACCGAGTTCTTCAACGATAATTTCTTTTACTTTTGCAATAATGTCCATTATTTCCTCCTATTTATTGGTTACATTACTAAGCCACCATCTACATTGATGGTTTGACCTGTTATATATTTTGCTTCGTTTGAAGCTAAAAACACACATAAATTAGCAACATCTTTCACCGTTCCCATGCAAGAAAGAGGAATTGCTGCTAAATATTTGTCAACAACTTCTTTTGGTAGTTTATCCGTCATCTCCGTTTGAATGAAGCCTGGAGCAATTGCGTTAACGCGAATATTTCTGCTGGCGAATTCTTTGGCTGCTGATTTGGTTAAGGCAATTATTCCACCTTTGGAAGCAGCATAGTTTGCTTGACCGGGGTTTCCCATAATTCCAATAATAGAAGATATGTTTATGATTACCCCGGATTTTTGTTTCAGCATAAATCTGCTGACTTTCTGGATACAATTAAAAGTACCTTTCAAATTGACATTTATCACAACATCCCAGTCCGCTTCTTTCATTTTCATAAGAAGATCATCTTTGGTAATGCCGGCATTATTCACCAATATGTCTATCTTGTCGAATTTTGAATGGATATCTTTAAAAACTATGCCCAGGTTTTCGGAGTCTGTTACATCACAGGCATAACCAATAGCTTTGAAACCAGCATCATCGATTTTCTGCACTGCGAAGTCCACATCGTCTTTGTTAAGGTCGATAATTACAGATAAAGCTCCATTTTGAGCTAATGTTTCTGCAATGGCAAAACCAATGCCACGTGCAGCACCTGTTATGATAGCAACCTTATCTTTCAATTTCATTATAAATTCCCCAATTCCTGCTTCACACTATTAAAAGTTTCCAATGTGTCTATGCTTATAACATTCACATTTCTGTCAATTTTTTTAAGCATTCCAGCAAGTACTTTTTTAGGTCCAAATTCTATGAATGTATTTACCCCATTGTCGATCATAAATTTTATACATTCTACCCAGCGAACGGAAGAAGTTACCTGCTCTGCCAGATTTTTTCTGATTTTTTCAGGTTCGGTGGCTGGTTTTGCATCCACGTTTGCAATTACAGGGATATTGGTAGAATTAAAATTTATCTTTTCCATTTCTTCTGCCAGCCAGGTTTTAGCCCTTTCAATTAAAGGAGAGTGAAAGGGTCCTCCAACAACAAGCGGTATAACTCTTTGTGCACCTTTTTCCTGAGCTATTTCACAAGCTTTTTCCACACCGGCTTTTGAACCAGAGATCACGGTTTGAACCGGTGTATTGAAATTAGCAGCGATCACTATTCCAGTCGAAGAAGCTTCGTCACAAATATTCTTTACAGTAATAGAATCAAGCCCGATTATCGCAGCCATGGCAAAGGGTTTTCCATCGTTTGCCTGGATCATGAACTCTCCACGTTTATGAACCAGGTACATGGCATCTTCAAAACCAAGAACACCATTTGCAACCAGGGCAGAGAATTCACCCAATGAATGTCCTGCCACATAATCTGGTTTTATATCGAACTCGTTAAGAACTGTTTTCATGGCTGCAATACTATGAAAGAGTATTGCTGGTTGAGTGAATTTTGTTTCTTTTAATTGTTCTTCAGGACCTTCACGCATTATATTGAAAAGTTCAGTTCCATTTTTTTTATCAAATCTTTGCAGGATGTCTTTAAATTCCGGATTGTTCTCTGCAAAATCCATTGCCATTCCCACATATTGGGCACCCTGTCCCGGAAATATAAAAGCTATTTTTTCCATTTTTACCTCATGATCATAATCTTATCAGCAAACTGCCAGAAGTTAAACCAGCACCGAAAGATGCCATTAGAATTAGGTCTCCATGCCTGATCTTTCCACTTCTAATAGCTTCATCTAAAGCAATCGGAATGGTTGCTGAAGATGTGTTGCCATATTTCTCAATATTAACGATTACTTTATTGGAATCAATTCTCATCTTTCTTCCGAGGGCTTCAATAATTCTCATATTGGCCTGATGGGTAATTAACCAGTCGATGGAAGTAACATCCAGTTTGTTTCTTTTCATAACGATGTCACACATTGAATCCATAGATTTCACAGCGAATTTAAATATCTTATTTCCTTCCATATAACATGTGTGAAGATTTTTTTTCACAGATTCTTTGGAAGCAGGCATTCTGGAACCGCCAGCCTCTTGAATGAGAAGTTCATAATGTGTTCCATCTGCAGTTATTTCGGAATCGATAATTCGGGAAATGTCTTTGGATTCAGCGCGTGAAATAATAGTGGCACCAGCTCCATCTCCAAATAAAATACAGGTATTACGATCATTATAATTCGTGATTTTTGTCAGGATCTCAACTCCCACAACCAAGATATTTTTTGCCACTCCGTTTTCTACAAACTGTTTGGCAATGTTAGCGGAATAAAGCCAACCTGGACAACCAGCCGAGACATCGAATGCCGGGAAATTTTTTAACCCTAATTTTTTTTGGAGAATGCAGGCTGTTGATGGAAAAGGATGATCTCCTGAAATAGTGCCAACGATGATCATATCAAGGTCTTTGGGTTTCAAATTTGCAGCTTCCAAAGCTTTCAAAGAAGCGGGATACGCCAGATCAGATGCTGCCTGGTCTTCTGTAACAACATGTCTTTCAACCATTCCAGTTCGAGTTCGGATCCATTCATCTGTAGTATCGATCATTTTTTCAAGATCAAAATTTGTGAGTATTTTATCCGGGACATAATGACCGGTTCCTGAAATTTTAGCATTGTATTTGGCTATCATTTTATAACCTCTCAAAATATTCTTTAGTATGTTTTATAAAACCAGACGAAGCGATCCTGGAAGCCAGTTTAACAGCATTTTTTATTGCTTTGGCTCCAGATCTTCCGTGTGAAACAATAGAAATTCCATTTAATCCAACCAGCAATGCTCCACCATATTCTTCGTGATTCATTTTCCTTTTTAGATATGAATAGACTGGGTAAGAAAGCAATGTGCCAAAAACGGCGACCCAGTCTTTTTTTATTTGCTCTTTCATTATCGAAAAAATTGAATAAGCAACACCTTCGACAGTTTTAACCATAACGTTTCCAACGAAACCATCACATACCACCACATCTGCAATTCCCTTTAAAAGGTCTTTCCCTTCGATATTTCCTACAAAATTGATATCTTTAAATTCTTTTAATTTGCTATATGCAGCTTTTGTTAATTCATTACCCTTTGTCTCTTCTTCACCAATATTCAATAGTGCTACTTTCGGTTTGTCGGTTTTGAAGAAGAATTTATAATAAAGACTTCCGAGTTTGGCAAACTGTACAAGGTTTTCTGGTGAACAGTCAACATTAGCTCCCACATCCAGGATTATTTCAGGATAAGATTGTGTGGGAAAAGAGGTAGCAATTGCGGGACGTAAGATGTTTTTTATTCTGCCATAACCCCAAAGAGATGCAGCCATAACTGCTCCTGTATTACCGGCACTCACCACAGCATCAACGGTTCCTTCTTTGTGAAGTTGAACTGCTCTTACTAAGGAAGAATCCGTTTTCTTTTTAACCACAGTAGCTGGAGCATCATTCATCGAGATTGTTTCAGATGCATGAACCACTTCTATTTTACTTTTATCATAAAAGAACTTATCCAGTTCCATTGTCAGGATGTCTGCTTTTCCGACAAGGTATATTTTGTCGCAAACATTCTCTTTAATTGCAAGAATTGCACCTTCCACTTCCGGGAAAGGTGCATTATCACTACCAAATGCATCAATTGCTATATGCATCTATATTTTCAGTGTTCAAGCTACAGGATTATTCCTTAACTTCTAACACTTTTTTCCCATTATAATGACCGCAGTTTGAACATATATTATGTGGTCGGCATGGTTCGCTGCAATTTGAACAGGTGGCTACAGTTGGCATAGTAGCTTTATAATGTGTTCTCCTTTTATCCCGACGGGATTTAGATGTCTTTCTTTTAGGTACAGGCATCTTTTCTCCTTTTATTTAACATCTTATAAATCAAATAATTATAACCATAATTATAATTTGAATAACAAAACTATTTTTACTTTTTCATGTGTCAAGATTTTTGGATTATATCTACTTTGCAAATCCTGATTAATTGATAACTTTTAAAATTATTTTCTGACCGGCTAATTTCCGAGTGGATAATGCAAAAGACTTATTGATTAATTTTGCTACGTTCATTCCTGTTTCATAATTATTACTGTATATTTTACCAAGCTCTTTTCCTTTTTCAATTCGGTCACCGATCTTGAATGGCAGGTATGCTCCTGTACTATAATCCAGTTTCGAATCCAGTGCTTTGCGTCCAGCTCCCAGTTCTACAAGTGCATATCCGATCTTCTGTGAATCTATTGATTTTATCCAGCCGGACGATCCTGCAATAATCGGGATCTCATATTTTGATTGAGGAAGAAGAGTAGTGTCATCGCAAACTTTTGGATCACCACCCTGGGCAGATATGAATGTTCTGAAGCATTCAAGGGCTTTACCGTTTTGTAAAACTTCCTCTACCAGGAAAGCTGCTTCTTTCCTGTTTTCTGCATTTCCGGTAAGATAAAGCATTTCCACAGCCAGGGTTTTTGTAAGCTCGTGTATATCTGGCAATCGTTTACCTTTCAGGTATTCGATACATTCCTTGATCTCCAGTGCATTGCCTATATAATTTCCCAGTGGTGAATTCATATTGGAAAATACAACCGATACTCTCTGACCGAATTTTTCTCCGGTAGCAATGAGCAATTCAGCTAATTTTTGTGCATTATCCAGGTTTTTCATGAAAGCGCCGGTTCCCACTTTCAGATCTATGACCAGGTTTTGTGCTCCTTCAGCAATTTTTTTGCTCATGATGCTGGCTGTTATCAGGGGAAGGCTTTCAACAGTGCCTGTTACATCACGCAGGGCATATATCCTTTTATCAGCAGGAACAAGCTCTTCGGACTGGCAGATTATGGAAAACCCTACATCATCAACCATTTTCTTGAATTCAACTTCAGAGAAATCTGTTCTGAAACCCGGGATGGATTCTAGTTTATCCAGTGTTCCGCCGGTGTGTCCCAAACCTCTACCGGAGATCATCGGAATTTTGCCACCGCAGGCAGCCACGATCGGAGCCAGAACGATGCTTATCTTATCTCCAACTCCTCCGGTGGAGTGCTTATCTACCGTTGCGTAATCAGGGAACGTAATTCTTCTTCCCGATTCAATATAGATCTGCGTTAAAGTTTGAATTTCCTCGATCTTCATTCCCTTAAAGTAGATTGCCATTAAAAGAGCCGACATCTGGTATTCTGGTATCTTGTTATCCAAATAGGAACCAACGAAAAATTTCAACTCATCTTGTGTTAAACTCTCACCGGTTTTCTTTTTATTTATCAGCTCAACAGGATTGAATTCCATGCTTTCTCCATTTCTGAAATAATCTACAAATAAATATGTTCCCAAGCTTGATGCCGGGAACACATTCTAAATTATCGTCTTGTAAATTTATTTTCTTCTTACCACCAGCGTTGTTTATTATTATCATAGATAAAGATACGTTCTTCCTCTTTGGAACCTTCTTTTACCAGCCAGAGCAAGTGTTTTTTGGGAACATTTTTATAGATAAATGGTTCTGATGTAGCGGTTTGTTTTCCCAGAGATTTCCATTCGTCATCCCAATAGAATAACTCATAAACTTCACCTTCATCCAGGAAAACTACTTTCTTAAATTCTGTTGCCTTATCAAAGATCTTTTTAGTTACCGAGACCAGTTCTGTTTCTTCATAATTTCCATCACCTTCCAGGAAACGGAGATCACCATTTTTCATAAGAATAAAAGGCTTGCCGGCAGGTTCTAATTCTTTGTGTACATAGAACATGGGAAGGTAAACGATGTTTACTCCCATATCTGTAAAAGTGACTTTCCCATTTTGGATCTCAGACCAGTGGATCGCTTTCCATTTTCCTGAATTAAATACACAGAGATAGGCAAAATTTGTACTGTCGGGGATTTCATAATCCAGCGTAAAAGTAACATCGTGGACATTTGTGTAGTCAGGAGTTACATCCATATAGCTTTTTCCAGCTAACCAGGCAGGAGCCTTTTCACCTTCCTGTAGTTTGAAAACCAGGTTATTTTTTTGTTCAGAGAACATTTTTCGATATGCTTTAGCAAGGCGATGACCCAACGAATAATCACCAGGATTAGCTTCACTGCCCATGAATGGAATGATCTTCCCATCCGGCAGAACAATAGAGTTCCAGGCGTGATTGTTACCGGTATCTGCCCAGTGAGGAGTATAGTCGCTGGTTACAGGAATTCCGTTAGCACGCATGGCATAGATAGTGATATTCGTCATATCTTCACAGCGACCGATCTTGTTCTTCAGCATTTCAAAAAGCCCCTGATCTGTTGGATTCAGATAAAATAGCGGATCGAATTTAAACCAATCTTTCAGATTTGTATTAATAAGCCGGGCTGCTTCGATGGGATCATCCGGGTTTTCCATCTGTTTTTCTATGTCTTTGAAATCTTCCAGGAAATAACCCCGCCAGGACCGCCAGGATTCAATAGGTTCATTGCTCCCGCGATAGGGAAGAATATATTCTTTAAAAACATCATAAGAATAATTTTGTGCCCAGGGTTTTTCACGCCAGGCTTCAAATGCCAATTCAATATTATCGATAAGGAAATCGGCTGAGATGGTGTTGATATCCTTCTTTCTTTCTTTAACAGCCCAATTCAGTTCACCATGTTCAACTTCAAGCTCGTTCATGGCAGATTCTGCTTCGTCATAGTTTTTATGATCGAGAACATTCCAGGGAATTTCAACTTTGTTTGAATCGTAAAGTGCCATTTCAACGAAAGAGTGATCGCTCATATTATTTAAAAGATAATACAGGGCATCAAGTTGCAGAGAATCACCTTTTGAATGAAAATATCTGATTGCAATTTTGAGTTGTTTTTTATTTTTTCTGGCCTCTTTCAGATTACTTTTTATCTCATCAGGATATTTGATAGCAGAACAGGAAGCCAGCATAATAACAGTTATAATCAGAAGCAGATATTTTTTAATTCTTCTCATTTTTTACCTCCCAGATAATTCAATTCGTTCAGGAACTTTTTCAGTTGTGAATCAGCCTGCCATTTCCAGAACGTTTTACCATCCACAAAATCAATTTCATTTTCAATACACTGTTTTATTAGTATAGTATTTTTTTCTTTATAGGGCAAATCAATTATTTTCTCCGGTAATTTAATTCTCAATTTAACCAGAACATCTTCATTATTCGTTCCTAAAGGTGTACAATTAATTAAAACCACAAATTCAAGATTATCAATTTCACTTATTGAAATAAATTCTCTGGAATATTTTACGGCCAATTCCATGCCTTTGTGTTCATTCCTGGAAGTAATGAAAATATTGTAACCGGATAAAGCAATTAAAGCGCTTTCGGTAGTAGCTCCGGCTCCAAAAATCAGGATCTTGTTTTCAGGTTTTATGTTTAAATAGTGCATACATTTCAAAAATGCTTCGATGTCTGAATTAAATATTTTCTTACTTCTTGGCAGGAATAGATTTATTGGGTGATTAATTAAATCTTGTGGATCGAACAATTTTGTTATTTCTTTTTTAAAAGGCATTGTTACTGAAAAGCCAAAAAACCTGTTTTTGAAATCCGTGCTATTGAACCAATTCATAAAATCGGAAAGATCATCAGTAAAAAATGGCAGGTAAATAGCATTAAGTTTTCTTTTTTTGAATGTAGTATTATAAAATTCCAATCCAAGCGATTGCCATACCTGTTCGCCACCAACGATCCCTCCTAAAGCAGTTTTGTCACTGATGTCTTTCAGTTTCAGGATGGCAGCTTCTTCTTCAGTTAATTGACCATCGGCTGTGGTGTATTGTGTCAATCCTATAAATGTGCTGTCTGCTCCTAAATGTTTGTGTAAGATTCTCCCGATTTTTCCCAACTTTCCCAGGGCAGCAAAAATAACCGGTTTATTTGATTTCCTGATTATTTTTTCTATGAAGTTAAGGTCGATGTAATTGGAAATATTAACAACAATTTTTAAATATTTTGCAGCTTTTGAATTTGAAATTTCAACTACTTTTTCTAACTTCTGAATGTCTGGTATTTCCGAAAAATCATGATATGAGAGTATCAGGTTTTGGGCGGGAATATCCACATTGTGATATTGTGAAAGTTCATAATCGACCAGGCAATCGAATTTATTTATCACTTTCCTGTAGAATTCAGTTTTCTCTTTGCGGGGTATTTGTTTTACTCCACCTTCCGAAACATCCCGGACAGTAATTATAGTTTTTGAATTGATATATTTTTCCGGTAATTTTTTATATTCGGAATTATAATCGAGCCGGTATTCGATCCATTCCAGTCCGGTTCTTTTTACATGATCTTCCAGGAAAGCATTATTTAAGTAGGGAATAGATAATATCAGCATTGAACTTTTTTGCTATTTTCAAGGATGATTTTCCATAGAGTTGAGACCTGTTTTTCACTAAAACCCCAGGTTCTTGCTTTTAGTTTTAGTTTTTCAAGTAATTCTTTTTCTCTGTTTTTATCTTCGATCTTCAGGTTGTTTATTTTCTTATATTCACCTATCAGTTTGGAAATTTCCTGTCTTCTAAATAGTCCAATTAAAATATCTTCATCGATCTTATCTATCGCTTCGCGGAAGTCTTTAATTTCTAAAGACGTGTTATCGATAAGTTTCTGATAGCTGATTGCATCGGCTAGAATCAGTTTGATCATTGCCTCAGCTACCGGAATAATTCTGGGAATTATGCATGTATCGTGTCTTCCTCCTGATTTGAAGATAATCTCTTTTCCTGTATGGGAAATGGTTTTTTGTTCTATATTAATGGAAGAGGTCGGTTTAACTACAAACCTGAAAATAATATTTTGTCCCGTGCTTATCCCGCCAAGAATACCACCACTATGATTTGATATAAATCCTTCTTTTTCCATCTGGTCGTTAGCTTTGCTTCCCTGCAGGTCTGCCAGAGCAAAACCATCCCCGAATTCTATCCCTTTTACAGCTCCAATAGATAAAATGGCTTTAGCAAGATTGGCATCGAGTTTTTCAAATACAGGATCGCCCAAACCAGCTGAGATATTCTCTATTTTCACCTCTACAATTCCACCGATTGAATCCCCGGAATTTTCAATTTTTTTGAGGTATTTTACAAGTTCGTTGTAATTATTCCGGTCGGACCAGTTGAGTTCATTTTGGAATGATGTATCAATATTTGAACTTTTAAACTCACCAATTTTAACCGGATAGATTTTTATGGTTATATCTTGCAGAAGATGATCAATCATTCCGGAAGCTGCAACCCGGGCTATCGTTTCCCGCCCGGAAGCTCTTCCACCTCCCCGATAATCGTATATCTTGAATTTTTGAAATAAAGAGAAATCAGCATGTCCGGGGCGAAAGATGTTCTTTAAATTCTCATAATCTTCAGGTTTTGCATCTTTATTGTAAACCACCATGCAGATAGGCATGCCTGTAGTCTTTCCTTCCAATACACCGGATAGAATTTGAATGCGATCTTCTTCTTTCCTGCCGGATGCAAACCTTTTATTTCCGGGTTTTCTGGCGTTCAGGGCCTTCTGGATCTTTACTAATGGAAATTTTATACCTGGCTTGATATCTTGTATAACAACACCGATAGCAATGCCATGGCTTTCCCCGAAAGTTGTAATTCCCAAATAATTATTCCAGGAATTTGATCTCATAATACAATTCCTTATAATAAATTTCTCAGTTGAGGTTCAATTTATTATCTCTCGTGTCAATCATTTTCGACTTACTTAAAAGATAAATTGACAACTTAAAGCAATTTATTTCTCATCGCATCACAAGTAGGTGAAGGAGGAGTAATGAATCCTGTTTTTCTTGCGGCTACAGCAGAGATCGCTAATAAGACCAATCTGCTCTCAATTGCTGCTAAAGGTGGTTTTCTGATGATCGTGCTTTTACTCATATCTTTTTTGGGATTGATCATCATCATTGAAAGGCTTTTAAAATTCCGAAATGCACAAAAGGATGAAGAAGAATTCCGCCAGGAAATTTACGGTTACCTGAACAAACAGCAATATGAGAAAGCTATTCAGGTTTGCGAAACCCGCAAAAACAGCCCATTTGCAGTAGTTCTGGGCAAAGCGGTGGAGAGTATAGATAAAAACATATCTGAACTCAAAGAAATAATTGAAGCAGCCATAAAAAAAGAGATACATCAACTGGAAAGAAATCTGGGAACAGTAGCTACTTTTGCAGCCATCGCACCCCTTATTGGTTTTCTGGGAACGGTAACCGGTATGGTAAAGGTTTTCATGAAAATTGGTGGAACAGGCGGTGGCGTGGATATCAGCTTGCTGGCTAACGGCATCTGGGAAGCATTGATCACCACAATTGGTGGTTTAACTGTAGGTATCATCATGATCTTATTTTATAATTACCTGGTAGGAAAACTGGAAGATCTTGCTCAACAACTGGAAGAGAATTCAAATGAATTCATTTTCAGTTTCAGGAGAATCAAGGATGAAAATTAGCGTTCGGAAAAAAAGGATCTCCACTGTAACTTTAATCTCTTTTACCGATGTTATTTTTCTGCTTATTATCTTCCTGTTGATCTCATCCAATTTTATTACTCATTCCGGGATTAAAGTTGATCTGCCCGGTTCCAGTTCTCAGCAGAATGAATTCAATAAAAATATCAGTATTACATTAACAAAAAATGAAGAGATATACATCGACAACGAATATGTATCTTGGGAAGAGTTACCGGAAATTCTTAATCGTAAATTGATCGATGATCCGGAACAAGTGGTGGTAGTACGAGCAGATAAGGATATTGCCTTAAAGAAAGTAGTAAAACTATTGGACCTGGCAAAACTTTCGGGAACAAATCGTTTTTTCATTGCCACCGAGATCGAATATACGGAAGAAAATGAGTGAAAGAAAAACAGCTTTCCTGGGTTCGGTAGTATTTCATCTTCTAATTATTCTTGCAGCCTTTCTAATACAATTGACCATCCTTCCGCAAAAGATATTCAAACGGATCGAGATCATCGAATTCGGATTTAATGAATCACCAAATAATGAAAGATTTATCTCTCCTCGTTCGCAATTATCCCGTACTTCCGAATCTTATGAAAGCGGACGAAAAAGCAATCTTATACCCAAAAAAGTGGAATTACCAAAAAGTTATACGGAGTCGGATGAACCGATTTATGTTCCTCAACATAAAGAAACCGCTTACAACCAGGTTGACTTAAATAATAAGATCGGGCAAAAAACTTTCAAATCTGATCTTGCGGAAGATAATGTAACAACTATCTCGGAATCTGAAAATGAAGAAGCTGTAGCAGTTGCTAACGAGGATTATCTGAAATCGCTTACAAACAGGCTCTTTGGAGAAACCGGGGCAGATTCTCCCTACATCCTGGAAGGGGAGATTACCAACCGCCGGATATTATACAAAATTATACCTCTTTATCCGGAAGATGTACAAAAAACTTCGAAAGTGAAGATAAGCTTTGAAGTGAATCCAGACGGTTCTGTTGTAAATATGATCATAATTCAGAAAGCAGATCCAGCCCTGGAAAACAATAGCCTGGATGCATTGGAAAAATGGAAATTTAATACTATTTCGCAGGATGTTGTGCAGAAAGGTGTGATCACCTTTATCTACGAATTAAAATAATATGAATAGAGTTTTGTTAATTAACGATCTGGAAGAAGCAAAAAAAGAACTTACAAAAATAAAAGTATCTTCGCAGGGTATAGAGGTGATGGCTCCCAAAGCTTTAGGATTATTCATCAAACTTACACAAGTTCATGTGGGGGCCGCCAATATACTTAAACAGGAAATGTTATCCATCGGGGGAGATGCCGCTGTTGCCCGTGGTGTGGTAAATGGTGTGGAAAAAACAAGTGATATGATCCTGTTGGGGAATGCAAATAAGATAAAGAAATTAATAAATAAATTAAACCATCAGACAATATTTGGTCTTCCGGAAATCAGAACAGATCTGGAATCGATGCTGAAAAATGTATTGGAAAAACAAATATCTATCCTGAATTGCAATGGTAAAAAATTGAAACTAGATTCTATGAAAATAATGGGAGTTTTAAATGTAACTCCAGATAGTTTCTCTGATGGTAACAAGTTCATCCGGGTTGATAAAGCGGTGGATCATGCAACCCGAATGAACGAAGAAGGAGCCGATATTATAGATATCGGCGGAGAATCTACCCGACCAGGAGCGGAAAAAGTAGACATTCCCACTGAATTGGAAAGAGTAATTCCGGTTATTGAAGAACTCAGAAAACGAATCGACATTCCGATCTCGATCGATACAAATAAAGCTGAAGTTGCAGATAAAGCTATTCAGGCAGGGGCTTCCATTATAAATGATATAAGCGCTTTGAGGTTTGATGCCGGAATGATTGGAGTTCTTCAAGAAAATCCGGATATTCCCATTATTCTGATGCACATGCTGGGAACTCCACAAACCATGCAGAAAGAACCGTTTTATGAAGACACAATCGAAGAAATTATGGATTTTTTTCAGGAACGAATCGATCATTGTGTTTCAAATGGAATTAATAGAAGCAGAATCGTTCTGGACCCGGGAATTGGCTTTGGGAAAAGACAGAGAGATAATCTCATAATATTAAAGAAACTATACGAGTTTAAAACTTTCGGTTTGCCAGTTCAGTTGGGCGCTTCCCGTAAAAGTTTTATTGGAAAGGTCTACGATTCCAAACCGGAAGACAGGCTGGAAGGAAGCCTTGCTGCAACTGCTCTTGCTTTCCAGAATGGAATTGATATCGTACGGGTTCATGATGTTAAACAACATAAACTTTTTATGCAGACATTGCAAAGTATAAAGGATGTTAAATGAGGATTTTAATTCCCAGGATAACGGATATTATCGATATTCTTATAGTTGCATATTTATTATACAGGTTGATCCTGCTGTTAAAAAAAGCAGGTGGATTTCAAATTCTTATCGGAATAGCTGCTGCTCTGATAATCTATTTTACAGCATCGATATTGAATTTGAATATGGTCTCCTCGATTTTGAAAGTATTCAAAGATTATTGGGTGATCGTATTTATTATTCTTTTTCAGCAGGAAATTCGTAATTTGTTTGCCCGACTGGCTCAAAGTCACAATTTGAAATCCCTGTTCCGTGATGCTAAAAAATCTGTGTTTTCTCCTCTCTTAAATGCTGTTTCAATAATGTCTTTCAGAAAGATCGGTGCGTTGATAGTGATCGAGAACAGCAGGAAATTAAATGATTTTATAGAATCCGGTGAAATAATCGATGCCCAGGTTTCGGTAAAACTACTGCTTACGATTTTTAATAACAAAACCATATTGCATGATGGAGCAGTAGTTATCCGTAATAACAGGATATTAGCTGTAAAAGTGGTATTACCTCTTTCTGAGAATGTGGAATATGCACAAAAGCTGGGTACTCGTCATCTGGCAGCAGTGGGTATTACCGAAGGCACAGATGCATTTGTCATAGTCGTTTCCGAGGAAACGGGTAGAATTTCTGTGGCTAGAAGCGGAGAATTGTTCCCGGGTCTTTCCATAGATGAACTTTCCCAGAGAATCAAGGATGAAACAACATAAGCGTCCTTTCCTGATAGCAATAACCGGAAGTTTCGCATCCGGGAAAACATTAGTTTCCAAGTGGTTTGAAGAAAAAGGATTTACTGTTCATTACACTGATAAACTGGGTCATGCAATTCTACAGGTCGAAAAAGTGATCTATATTTTGGCAGAAAAATTTGGTAATGAAATCCTGGAAAATGGTGCAATAAGCCGCATAAAACTGGGGGAGATCGTATTTGATTCCACTGAGAATCTGAAATTCCTGAACAGCATTCTTCATCCGCAAATACGTAGTAAAACTCAGGTAATAATTGATTCGAGCAGAGAAGACTATCTTGTTTTTGAAATCCCTCTGCTCTTTGAAAACAAACTGCAGAATGCATTTGACCTGACGATAAATATATCGGCATCCAAAGAAAATCAGATCTCTCGCAGCCGGAAAAGAGATAAAATGAAGATTACTCAAATTGAACAGCGGATTAAATCGCAAATGTCCGATTATGACAAACAGAAACTGGCCGATATCAATATTGAAAATAACGGATCGATAAATGAATTATATTCCAGGCTGGAAAATCTCTTGCCACTGATAAAAAGGATGGGTAAAAAAGATATCAGGAAAATTATTGAATTATAATAAAATTAAATTTGACATATATTATCAAGTATATGAAATTAGCTATGAGAATAATCAGGAGGAATAAATGAGGAAAATTTTTCTGCTTACTCTAATATTAATGATATCTGTAATGATAAATGCAGAGATCATCCAGAATGCTTTTACACCAGGACTGCTTACACCTTCCTTTCTTAATACCAATAATATTACAATAAATCATTCTGTTTCTTTTATGAGCGGAATTTCATCGAATAAACAGAGCTATTACCAATCGGTTTATACAAATCATTTGAATTACCAGTTCAGTCCGAAATTAAATTTGAACCTGGATCTGAACTTTGTGAATTTTGGAACTGCAACTTATAAAAGCGGAATTGAATTTGAAGGTAACAATGACAACACCAACAAAATACTTCCTAATTTTCAGTTGAATTATTCACCTACGGAAAATACCAGTTTCATAATAGAATTCAAGCAATACACTGCTCCGGGAATTTACGACAGGTTTTGGAGATAAAGGAATTTATTATAGGAATAAAAAAACCTCTCTGATAATCGGGAGGTTTTTTTAATACTCTCAGGTTTAGTATACTAAATTTTCTCTATCAGGTTTTTCTTCTTTCTGGAATTCAAACCCCTTTTCGTTAAATAAGATCATACAGGCGTCCACAACATCCGGGTCATAAAGAATATCGCGATTCTTCTTTATTTCTTCCAAAGCTACATCAATACCAAGAGAGGGACGATACGGACGATGAGATGACATAGCTTCTATAACATCTGCCACACTGATTATGCGGGCATTCAAACTGATCTCATCTCCTTTCAAACCTTGCGGATATGCAGAACCATCCAGCCGTTCCTGATGCTGAAGCACTACTTCTGCCACAGGCCATGGGAATTCAATGGATTTGAGAATATCAAATCCGGTTTGAGGATGCATTTTTATCAGGTTGAATTCTGCGGGAGTTAGTTTACCGGGTTTACTTAATATCTCTGCCGGGACATTGATCTTACCAATATCATGAACCAGAGCAGCCAAATTCAACCCATCTATTTGATCCTTGGGAAGCCCCATCTCACGAGCAAGAGCACCAGCAAGCGTAGCGACACGTCTCTGGTGACCAGCAGTGTAGGGATCTCGCATTTCGACTGCTGAAACGAGCCCATTTATAGTTTCTTCCAAAAGTCTTTGCAGTTTTTTATAACTATCCTTTAATTCTTCTTCCGATTTTTTTAGATTTGAAATATCTATTTTTACACCGGCATGATATGTTTTTTCATTCTCTGGAACGATCTCGACCATTCTATCTTCGATCCACATATATGAACCATCAGATTTCTTCACTCTGAACCAGAGAGTTAGAAGATCTGTCTTTCCTGATTTTTCCCACTCTTTATATTTTTGTTGTATATACTCTTGATCTTCGGGATGGATCAGGGTAGTGAATTTGTTTTTATCTTCTATAAAATCTTCTGCAGGAAATCCCAATAGATTGATGATATTTTCGGACATGAATTCCTGCTTACCACCGGTTTCGTATAGAATAATATTGGGCACATATTTAAACAGTGTTGCCAGACGAAGCTGAGTTCTCAGAAGTTTTTCTTCAGCTTGTTTTCGTTGTGTTATATCCTCTGTGATTATGACTACTTTATCGACCCTGCTGTCTCTATCCTGGATGGCATAAAAATAATGGGATATCCATTTTATTTTATTTTTGCTACTAATTTCTAGTTCCGGAATGTAGTATTCACCGCCTTTTTTGTAAACTTTTTTTACATCTGGAAGATGTTCAGTAAGATATTGGTCTCGTTTATCAAAATTTAAAGATGTTTTTTTCTGATGTTCAGACTCGATTTGCTTTTTAGTTTTATTCCAGAATTTTTTCCACGCTTTATTAGCTATAAGAAGTTTGCCGTTCTTATCTCTTACCGAAATTCCAAGAGGAGAATTATCGATAACTGTTCTGTTTAATTGTTCACTGGCTCGTAATGCTTCCTCAGCACGTTTTCTATGGACGGCAATTGCCACCTGGTCGGAAACAAATTCCAGAACTTTCAAGTCTTTTTTCTCGAAAGCTTTTTCATTTTCGTAACTTTGAACAGCCATTGCACCCATAACTTCGTTGTTGATCTTCAGAGGTACTCCTAACCATAGTTTGCTTTTCCATTTGTAATTGGCAATTCCCCCATCCTTCATAAGATCATCACGTTTCTTTTTATCCAGAAAGAGTGATTTTCCCGTGCGAATTACATAAGCAGTTAAACCTTGTCCAAGTTCCTGCTGAGGTGGAGTTTTTTTATTAAATTGATCAACATAATAAGGTGAGGTTATTAAATTCGAGCTTTTATCATATAGTGCAATGTAGAAATTTTTTGTTCGAATGATCTTAGCAAGTTCATGGTGAATGGTTTTAAAGAATTCCTGCAGGTCTTTGGTTGAATTAACAGCATTTCCAATATTATAAAGTACATTATGGGTTAGTTCAGAGAGTTTTCTTTCTGAGATATCGGTTATCATTCCGTCCTGGTATATCCATTCTCCTTTTTCATTAGGGATGGTTTTAATACTCAGAGAGCACCAGAAGATTTCTCCGTTCTTTTTTAAAAGTTGAACCTCAAAATCATAAATCTCACTTTTAGAGCGAAGTTCCTCCATAAGCATTATGCGATCTTTTGAGCGGAAATAGAGTTGTGGTGTTGGAATGGTTATAAAATCTTCCTCAGATTCATATCCGAACATTTCAAACAAAGCTGGATTTGCCGCTAATAGTTTTCCTTCCGGGGTAGCTCGGAAGATACCCACAGGAACATTAGTTTGTAGGTCTTTGTATCTTTTTTCGCTTTCACGATGGGCTTTTTCTGCCAGGTTCCGCTCTTCGATTTCGTGTTGTAATTTCTGATAGGTCTGTGCGTTTTTTATAGCTGTAGCGGCATAATTGGCAAATGTATCTGCCAGAGCCAGGTCATCTCTTGTAAAATAGGGTCCTATCCTGTTCAGGCAAATCGCTCCTAAAACTTTTCCTTCAGCTACAAAAGGCGCTGCGATTATCCTTTCATTTTCTTCCTCGGTAGTACCGGGGATTTGATAACCATTTGTATTTTGTACAGCATCGTTAAACATTAAGCTTTCTTTTGCTTTTACAGCCTTTCCTGTAAAACTGATTTCAATATCGAGAGGAGTAGACATGATCTCTTTTTCATAAACCGGATCTATTACAATTTGTGGGATTAATGTTTTACTATCTTCTGCCAGCAAGTATATGGTACAGCCATAAGAGTTAAGTAAATCCATTACTTCTGTTGCAATCCGCCGCAGAACTTCGATTACATCCAAACTGGAATTTATATATCGAGCTGTTTTTAAAAGTAACTCCTGTTGTAATGTTTTACGTTGAAGAGCATCTTCCACATGAATTTTATCATTAATCTGTTTTTGCAGAAATTCGTTGGTCTTTATAAGTTCGTTTGTGCGTTGGTTTATCTTTTCTTTAACTTCGTCGTGTGCTTTTTGCAGCTTTTCCAGAGTTTTTTTTTTAAAGGATAAATCTCTTAATGTAGCCTGGATTACATCCTTATTATTTAAGCTGAAAGCAGTTAACCATATTTCAGCCGTAAACAAATCTCCGTTCTTCTTTTTCAGAACCCACTCAAATTTATTATAACCATCTTTGTAGGCTTTTTCGAGATGTCGGTTTGCAGCCAATTGGGAACTTTCTCCATTCGGTTGTTTTAAGGGTGAAACATCTGAAATCGATTGGTTAAGTAATTCTTTTTTATCCGACACATTAAAAAGTTTTAGAGTGGCGTTATTATATTCAAAAATGCCTTTATGATCTAACATCATTATGGCGTCGATAGATGATTCAAACAGCCTCTTGTAGCGTTCTTCACTATTATGAATTGCAACTTCGGATTCCTTTCTGTCTGTAATATTTCGAAGTGAACCGATTATCTTTATTGTTCCGGTTTTATCATTTCTTACCAATTTTGCATTAACAGAACAGAGCATAGTACTGCCATCTTTGTCTTTAAGTTTTAAATAATAATCTGTAACCAAGCCTTCTTTGGTGATCTTGGAAAGAAATGCATCTTTTTCATTGCAGTCGAAGTAAATGTCATTGATGGATTTTCCAATGAGTTCTTCACGAATATAACTGCTCATCGCTTCAACTGAAGGGCTTATTTCATACAAAATTCCATCGAAATCGATCTCACAATAAACATCCTGGATGTTTTCAAATATCCTTTGATAATTATCTTTAGCTTCTTTCAGTTGTTGTTGTTTCTGTTTTTCCTCGGTAATATCATTGAATATTCCAAATGCACCCTTATAAAGACCTTGAGTAAATTTCGGGCTGGCATTAACACTTATTATTCTTTTAACACCGTTTTTCCGGGTTATTTCAACTTCATACCTGGAAGATTTATTATTTTTTCTCTGGTCTGTTTGTGAAAGTATCTTTTTAAATTCCTCATCAGTAACAAAATCATTTAGGTTTTGTCCCACAAGTTCACTGACCGGGCAACCGAATATCTCTGCAGAAGCGTTATTGCTGAAGGTGATATTTTCATCTTCATCTACAACACAGATGCTTTCTTTAGTTGTTTCCACCAGTGTCCGGAATTTATTTTCGCTTTCTTTAAGCATTTTGTCCATTTTATGCTTATATAATGCCATTTCAATAGTAGCCATCAATTCACGTTCTCTGAATGGCTTTAATAAATAACCGAATGGTTCTGTTAGCTTAGCCTGTTTAATAAAATCACTATCAGAATAAGCAGTAATGTAAACAATAGGAATGTTAAGATTGGATATTTCCTTTGCAACCTCGATACCATTCAATTGAGTCCGCAGCATAATATCCATGAGTATTAAATCTGGTTGGTTTTTTTTTACATATTGGATAGTCTCTTCACCTGTTGAAATGATCTTAGGTACCAGGTAACCGTAATCCTTCAGTATTTTCTGGATATCTTCTGCTACTATTATTTCATCTTCAACTACAAGTATGCATTCTTTTGCTGCCATTCAATATCCTATTAAATATTTTCTATTGGAAAAAGATAAATTTGTGTAATGTTTTTCTGTCAAGCTGAATAAAATACAATTACTTTAATAAAATCTATTAGATATGATTCCAGTAAGAGAAATCTTCGTTTACTATCAGAAGTTTACAACCAAGCCTATCTTTAAGTTGGGTTTTACTAATATTATCCAAGGTTATTCCATTTTCGTTGAAAATATTACTACTTAACACAGCGGTTCTGTTTTGTAAGGTATTAACCTGAGACAGGATATCTGCTCCTGCCAGAAGACCTGTTACTGTTACCGAAGTACCAAAAAAAATATTAGCAATTGAAATAGTACTGATTTTTCCGGGTAATATTTCATTAATTTCTTCTGCTATTTTAGAAATATGCTTGAAAGCAAGCTTACCGGTAACAAAAACAAAACTTGAATTTATCGCTGCTATTTCTTTGATAAATGCTTCTTTGCAGGATTTCCAGTTCTCCAGCATCAGCCGTATCATGCCAATACCATTTTCCAGTTGAGGATAGCCATTATAGAAATTTTTGGATGGAATTTCTTCATTTGCCAGCAGGTAAATTTCATCGGAACAGTAAGTCTTAGGAAATTTAGCTGATAATTCTATAAGCTCTTTTGCCAGTTCCAGGGAAACATTCTTAATATTGATGAGGGAATTCCTGTATTTTGTAAGCCCTACCGGTACAATACCTACAGAGAGAACATTCAAGCAGGGTGAAGTAAGGTCTTTTAAAGATCGAAGCAATTCATCACCATCATTCCAGCCGGGCACTACAACTATCTGTATATGAAGAGCTATTCCGTTTTTAGATAGATATTCCAGCTTTTCCATAATTTTGAAATCTTGTTTGTAACGCAGCATTTTCCGGTGAAGTAAAGGATTGGTGATATGAACAGAAATGTACAAGGGACTCAATCGCTGCTCAAATATCTTTTGATAATCTCTTTCCGTAAGGTTTGTTAATGTTATAAAATTTCCAAAGGCAAAAGAAAGTTTATAGTCGTCATCTTTAATATATAATGTTTTCCTGAAATTGGGACGCATCTGATCTACAAAACAGAAGATACAATCATTTGTACAGGTTCTGCATTTGTGGGGAACAGGCTCAATTCCCAGAGGTATATCCCAGTTCTGATGAATTGTTATCTGTTTGAATTCTCCTCGTGAATTTTTATAATTGATCTCTAAGGTTTCTTCAGCACCAAAAAACCGAAGATCAAGAAAATCGTTAATGTTATGATCATTGATGGAAATTATTGTATCCCCTGCTTGTAAACTGTGTTCAGCTGCCAGACCGGCAGTAGCCACAGATGCAATTTTTAGGGGCATATTATTCGCTGCTGATAAAAGCAGAGACGATCTTTAAAGCAGGTATTTCCTTGACTATAAGATTCATGGCAGAGGATATTGGGACAGCCAGTATCATTCCTACAGGACCCCATACCCAGAACCAGAAGATCAAAGCGATCAAAACAAAAAGAGGAGATAGCTTCAATCCTGTTCCCATCATTTTGGGTTCTACGAAATTTCCCATTATCATCTGAGTGGAAATGAGAGCTATGGAAATGGCAATGAGCTGCCAGCTGATTCCAAACTGAATAAAACAAATGAGCATGGGAAAAGCAGAAGCTACTATCGAGCCGAGATTGGGAATATAATTAAGAATAAATATCAAGAGTCCTGAAATAACTGCAAAGTTAATTCCCAGGACGGCAATAAAGAACATGCTGATAAGCCCGGTGATAAGGCTTATGAAGGTTTTATTTACGATATAGGTTTTTACCGATTGTTCGATCTTTATTACCACATTAGTTGAGTGTTTTGCTTCATCTATCGTTAGAACCCTTTCAACACGTTTGATCAACTTGGTTCGTTCCAGAACGATGAATATCATAAAAGCGACAGTAAGAAGCAGCTTTACAAGGAAATCAATAAAAGTACCCATTGTGCCCGAGATTATCTTTGAAAGTGAAAATCTATCGGCAAGTTGAAGCCAGTTAACTTTGTTTTTTAGATAATCCATTACCTTTTCTACAGGGATTTCCAACTGAACTATAAGCTCTTGGAACATTTCGGTTATTTGTGCTTCGTATTTTGGGAATTCGGTTACAAATGAAGAAACACTCGTATAAACGATAGTTCCCATCAATGTGAACGAAACCAGTATTATTATTACTATCAAAAGAATAGTAATTCCCACAGGTATTTTTTTATTAAGCAGGAAACGGTTCAATGGTTGGAACAGGAAAGAAAGGAATGCGGCAAACGTTAATGGGACGAATATGGTTTTCAATTCTTTAAGAATAACAACAACAATTGCCAGACTGATAACACCCAGAAATATTTTTATAGAATTTAGTTCTTTCATTTTTTCTCCTTATTATTGTGGAGAATTAGGAAAACTGGAATTTTTATGTCAATAAAATATTCTTTATTTACTTGCTCAGGGCTTTTAGCCTTTCCAATCTCTCCGGTTCATTTGCTTGCAGCCATTCATCTTTGGAAAGGTATTCATAAGTAAGTTTGAAATATTTTTTTGCTTCAGATTTGTTATTTTTAATCAGGTAGAGTTCTGCCAGTTCTTCAAAGACATACCCATCCTGTTCGATCTGTTTTTCTTCAAATTCCTGTAACAGTTCATTCTGGATATTCAAAGCTTCATCGTATTTTTCCAGGGAACGTAAACATCTTCCCACGTTCCATTTAGCGATACGAGTAGCTTGTTCGTTGTTTTGGGTTTTTCTCCACGCGTAACCTTTCTGGAATAGGTCCAGTGCTTTTTCAAATTCTTTCAAATCGTGATAAGTCCAGCCTATGTTGTTATAAAGGGTACCCAGCCAACCTTTACATCTTTGATCGGATGATGCTTCTGCAATCTCCATTGCTTTCAGGCTCCAGTCTAACTGCTTTTCGGGTGGTTCCACAATTCCCATCATATGAGCTGCATCAAGTGTGTAATAATCCAGTGTATTTTCTTTCCCAAAATCATAAGCTTCCAGGAAAACAGATTTTGCAACTTCTCTTTTTCCTGAAGAATTGAGGATCCTTCCTTTTTCCAATAGATAGCGTATTTTGCCGGTTTTCATGTTTGCTGTAAGTATGCTATCGGCAGTTTCTAAAGTTCTTCCTGCTTCTTCGAATTTACCCTGCATTCCCTGTGCTCTGGCTATCTGGGTAAGAAGCTCTACATGATATTCCGCATCGTAAGTTGTTTCGGGAGAATCTGTTAATAATGGAAGGATCTCAGCAAATTTAGTTTCAGTAGAATCAGGTTGAGCATAATTCCACATTGCATCAAAGTTCGGGAGTGGATTAATACCTGTATCAGATTTCTTTTCCATAGAACATCCTCCAATAACTCCTGAAATAAGAAATATAAATAATATTTTTTTCATCTGGTCTCCGTTTGTACAATTGCTAAATTCGGGAATCTATGAAAAAGTGGCAAGAAAAAAAAGCATCCGACAAAAGCCGGATGCTTAATTTATGAATTATGTTAATTAGAGCTTAAGTGTGAAAGATAATCTAAGACCCTGGATAAAATCCTGTAGTGTGGCGAAATCAACATCGAAGAAACCTAACAGGTCGATCTGCATTTTATCGGTAGGTTTGAATCCCAGTCCATAATAGAAATCTGTGGTGCTGGTAGTTGTCTTTGAATGTTCGCTTGTAGATTCATATATATTGTTTTCAGTATCTATCTCAACTTCTCCATCGCCATAAGCGATTTCCGTTACATAGGGTTTGGAATCAGTTATCTGCTTAGCATCGTTATTTGTTGTATATACATTTGTGAAGATAGTTCCGAATCTGGCATCCCATTTGCCGTTATTGGTAAATTGATACTCTATACCGACCGGAAAGATGAGAGTTGTTTGAAATCTTTCATAAGTTCTATCAGCGGAAAGTCCGTAAGTTTCTGTTATCACATAATCGGCAGCGGTCGAATCATCATCCACAAGTTCGAAGTCTTCGATATTAGCAATAGACTCTTCATAATCTGTTTCTCGAATAAGTTGATCATAATATAGCGTTCCACCGATACCAAAATAGATTTTTTCATCCAAGGGATAATTAAGTTTACCTGAAATCCGGTATCCGAATGTTTTTTGAGTTCCATCATCGGTTATTTTTTCGATCTCGGTAAAGGTTTCCACGTAGTCCACAAGTAAAGTATCAAGTCCATCAAAGAATGTTTCGGTGGAAGTTAGAGTTTCTTCTTCCGAATTGGTATAATCACCGGAACCAAAGTTGATAGCTGCACCGAGTTTCCAATAACCGTCATTTTTACGCTCTGTAGCTTTATTGAATGTTTTCCTGAGGGAACCTCCAAGAACGAATCGGTTTTCCTTGATCTCATTCAAATTTTGTGCGTCTTCTTCTTCCACGTATGACTCTTCATAATCGGTTATTTCGGGGTCGAAATTATTAGTAGTTCCTTTTTCGTTATAACGGAATTCGGTGGAATGATTCATTGATAAAAAGTTAATATCACCTCGAACTTCATAGCTATTCACATCCGGAAAGAGTATGGAAGTCAATATATCGAACATAGAATTATCGTGGATATTATTGTAATCTTCAAAACCGGTTTCCATGAGGTCGTCATAATTATCGTCAATCAGAAATCTTGTATAGTTCATGAGATAATCTTCGCTATAATCAGAGTAATCTTGAGAGAGCTTTAGGCGTGCACCTAAAACCATCGATCCCAGATCATAAGTATTATTTAGAACGAAATCCAGTGAGTTATTTTCATAGAAATTTCCTCTTTCCTGCGATATTTTCCTGATAGTATCGTAGATATCATTTCCGCTGGTATCCAGGTAAGATGTATATTCGTCGATCAAAGTGCCTTCTCCCCAGATATCATTACTTCCATTCAGGTCGGAGTCGATACCAACAGATAAAGGAGTGAGGGAATTTTCGAATCTGATCAGAATGGAATTCCAGAGGTTATTGATAAACGGATTTTGTGTGGAGAAACCGATCAGGTAAGTATCATCGGTAACATTATCGAATACATTTTCATTAGATGAAGTTAGATTACTCAGGTTTGTATAAAGCCTGCTTCCTTCCACGAATTTAAGCTCGATAGGATCGTAAACAAGATCAAGATCATCATCGATAATAGTGCCTAAAGCAATACTGCGAAAAGATTGCGTTTGAGCATTAGCCATACTGAACAGTAAAAGTGTGAGTGCTGTTATAATTATTATTTTTTTCATTTTTCTGCTCCTTACCTATTGATTTACCCAGAAGTGGAATTGACCGTTATAACCATAGTCATAATAATCCCACTCGACCAGGATATTGGATTCAGCGTCCGTTACAATCCCTTCAATACCGCCATCACCAAATGTATCCCAGCAATGAACAGCATAATGTCCGTCATCCAGACCAATTGTGAATATCTGATTTTCGTAATTATAACTGAAAGTCTGATCTGTCGGGAAATAGTAAGAGCTAGTGGGATAGCAATATAAATTCCATGATGCTTCACCTGGATAAGAGTCAACTGTAACGCTGATGGTGATTATGTTTCCAGACGGTTCAACAATGATGATAGATTCTTCATTAGAATAATCGGTGTATTCAATCGCCTGATAGTCATTATAAGCTCTCACTCGATAAGTAATGGTATCTCCATATTCAAATGAAGTAGTATCATAATCTGTATATTCTATAGTATTGTACATAGGAATAGTAACAATAAGTTCAAAATCTGCGCTGTTTATTTTACGCTCAATTTCAAAACCTGTTTCCAGGTTGGAATTATCATCCCAGTTTAATATAACAGCTATTGTTCCACTTTCTTGATTTAAAGTAAGATCATCAGGTGGGTCAAATACTAAATCTGAAAATACAAAAGGAATACTTTCCGAAACCTGTGTTTCTTCTTCCCAGTCTCCCATTGCTTTGATACTGAATCTGTATACGGGTGTTGTTGGTAAATCATCGAAAAGCCAACTTGTAACATCTTGCCCAGTTGTGAAGGAGTCAATTGTAACAAACTGTCGAACAGTTGTAAGCGTATCAACATAGATCATGAACCCGGTTTCAGATTCGGTGTTATCTTCCCAAGCTAACTC
>DAOUUD010000036.1 GCA_030668345.1 Candidatus Cloacimonadota bacterium
AGGGGAGAAGAGACTCTCGAACAGTCTCTGATCATTGATTACACTAATCTTGGCAGCGGGCATTACGCTCTGGCAACCCAGGAGTTTAGAGAACCTTACAATCTTTTAACTTATAATAAGATCAGATTCTGGGTATATGCAGAGGCTTTGGAATTTGCAACTATCGGAGAGAAATCTGATTCTTTGATAATACGAATGGGAGCCGATTCACTAAATTATTATGAAATAAGACATGAACTGGAGCTAATGGAATATTATCCGGAAATGGATAGAGATGGCTGGAACCAGTTTGAAATACCTTATTCCTATATAACTCACCTGAAGTCACTTTCCACAAAAGATGATGTTTCCTATACAAAAGATGGCTACAGATTCAGCATGATCGGTGAACCAACTCTAACCAATATCAGGCAGCTATCACTTGGTATGATTGCTACAGAAGAGTTCAGTGGAAGGCTGTATTTTGATGACATCAGAGTAGCAGATCCCTACGAGGATATCGGCTTTGCCTCCAGAGCAACCTTCTTTACAGAATTTGCAGATTTTTCAGATTTTACTGTTAACCTGGACTGGAGGACGGAAAATTTTCAGAATTCAGCTATTCGCAGCGGTTCATACAATACAAATGCTCTAGTTGAAAGAACCGAATTGAACATATTTAATAACTATTCTCTGCACAAGTTCTTTCCTGCCGAATGGGGATTGAGAATACCATTGAACTTATCCAGGAACCAATCTCTGGGTATCCCACGGTTTCAATCCACTTCCGATATTTTAAGAAAAGATCTGAGCGAGGAAGAGAAAAAACGTGAAGTTAATAGATCACTGATCTACAAAGCCAATATTAATATAAGTCAGGATAAAACTCCAAAAAGTAAGATACTTGCCTATACTATTAAAAACACCACGCTTTATTCCAGCATAGAAAAAAAGCAAACCCTCTCGGGTATCAGTGCCGATACAACCCTTTCCTGGAACTTGAAACACACCTACAAGCTTACCTTCAATAAAGATAATGTTGATATCGGATTATGGGGTAATTATAAATTCTTCTTTTTCCCGCAATCTTTCAATAATACTTTTACCTATACAGATACTGATCCCAAACGCTGGCGCTGGGAGGCTTATACCGATTCCATTCCGCATTGGGTTGTGCAAAGCAATACCACACGAACCCGGACATTTGACACAGCAACAAATGTAAAATATGATATTTTCAGTGATATTTCAGCTTCATACAACCTGACAACAAAACGGGATCTGATGTTAAGAAACTACTGGAAGAAATATAATATTGGAGAAGAAAAAAAACGTGTGCAGGATATCGGATTGAAATACAATCCGAAATATCTGGATAATATCTTTGCGTTCGATGTAGATACGAGCGTAAATTATAATGAAGACCATATTAAAATTGGAACGCAGGATACATTGTATTACAAGGGAAATGTAACACGAAATATCGGTGGCAACTTTACCTTGAAAAACCATGATCTTTTACACAGTCTGGCTGTCTGGCTGGATAAGAAACTGAGCCCGGAACCACCCAGTACTCAGGAACTGGAAAGAGAAGATGAAGAAAGAGAAAAGCTTGAACAAATCCGTGAAAGCATGCTTGAAGATCAAAAGTTAAACGAAGAAGAATTAGGAAGAGAACAAATTGAAGAAGAAACCGATTTAGGGGATGGTTCTCAGGAAGAATCCCATGATGAGACCACTCTGGAACCAATTGAAGGACAAGAACCCGAGACTGTAAAACAAGAAGAGAATATAATTCCCGGTAAAGACGAGGGAGAGACCAAAGTTCCTAAAAGAAAAAAGAATATCCTGGCTTCAATTGTAGGTTATATCAGCAGGATAGAAAATATTCGCGTAAGTTATAATAATACTTATAAGACTACTTATGATGACAGAAAAGAACGACCTGATTTTCTATATCAGCTCGGCCTGCCGCATATTCTTGATGAGACCGGTGATGATAAAGAAATACTATCCAAGAATATTAACGATAAAATATCTACTTCTGTGGGATTTCCTATTTTGAACAACTTGAGCACGAATTATGGATATTCCATGGAAATTAAGCGCAGCTTTGGTAATTACAGCAACGAGTCTGTTACTACAACTTTTCCCAATATAAGTGTGGTTTTAAGCGAGTTTGAAAAACTGATAAAAGTTGAAAAAATACTAACCAGTTCCCGCCTGACCAGCAGCTATGTCTATTCTATTACCGAAGATGGAGACCTGGATTTTACCAGTCCAGACAGAGAGAATATCAGGATAAACTTTAACCCGCTGCTTTCCTGGCATGGTAATTGGGTTCATAATATTACCAGCAGTCTAAGCACTAATTATTCCGATTCGAAAACGATAAACCATTACAATTATTCAGAAACACAAACTATAACACAATCACTGGCTGCACATCTGGAATGGTCTTTTTCGGCAGCCAAAGGATTAAAGATACTTTTCTTTAAAAGAACAAAGCTGAAGAATGAACTTACTACTCAACTCAATTTTAACCTGGAAAAAACATTAGCCACTATAAGTGGTCGTGAAACGTTTGAAAAAACCACTAATAAGATCAGATACACCATCAGCCCAGGTGCTTCGTATAAATTCAGTAAAAATATTTATGGTGGTCTGACCAGTAATTACGAATGGAGTGATGATCTTAAACGTAAACAGCAAACAAGCACCTTCAGCCTGAGCATCTGGATCGAAATAATGTTCTAAGAAGTGATTAATTCTTAATAAGTTATATAACATTTTCTTTTATCTTAAATACTAAATAGCTATTTTACTTGACATTGATATAATTTAAAATAATTTCCGAAAACAATTAAGGAGTTTTTATGGTGAGTAGTGCGCAGAAATTCAGGTTAGGAATTTTTATTGTTGTATTTTCGGTTCTAATGATAATCTTTCTGATTCTGGTGGCAGGTAGTAAGATCATGGAAAAACGTGATATTTATCATATCCGTTATGAAAATACTTCAGTTTCCGGTTTGCAGATAGGTGGACCGGTAAAGTACCGCGGTATCGGCATCGGCCGGGTAGATGATATTGCCATCGATGCTGAAGATGTGACTAACGTTATTGTGACCGTAAGTGTGAAAGCAGGAACTCCTATCAAAGAAGATATGCGAGCTTCCCTGATTCCCATTGGTATTACCGGACTGCTGCAGGTGGAAATAACCGGTGGCAGCAAAGAAGCTTCTTTTCTAAAGACAAAGTCATTTCTCCCGGCTGGCGTTTCCACCTTCGAAAGTATCTCGGGAAAAGCAGAAATTATTTCTGAGAAACTGGAAAGACTTCTTAATAATCTTGCCGAAATAACTAACGAAGAAAACAGAAAAAAAATAAACAACATTATTAACAATGTAGATGAAATGATAACCGAGAACCAGCAATCTATCAATAATGTTTTAACGAATCTGAGTTCAACCACACGGGATCTGGCGGTCATAGCTGATGAAACAAGACAGATCATGCTGGAAATTAATAAAATCATGCAATCGGGAGAGGTTGAGAATATTGTTTCCAATACCGAAAAAATAACAAATGATATTGCAAATTCCAACCTGGAACGATTACTTGTTGATATGAATGCTGCTATTAAACAACTGGATATAACTTTAACTCACATAGATGCTACTCATCTGGAGAGCAGGCAGGATATTTTAGATACCATCGAAGCTTTAAAGGAAACGATTGAATATTTAAATGATTTTTCCAGACAGATAAGTGACGATCCGTCACTTCTCATCAGGTCCAGGAAAAAATAACAGGGAAGTGAATTATGAATAAATTAGGAATTCTGTTTTTTGGTACATTATTTATTTTTTTGCTGGGTTGTTCAGCGGGAGAATTAATATCTCCCAACTACTATATCCTGGAATATTATCAACATTCCGAAAAGGAAGAATTACGACAGGAAACTCCGCTGGACCTTTCGGTTTATGTATACGATACCAAGATACCTAAAATCTATAATAAGAACCAGATCGTAATCAGGCATTTCGGTCCCCGCATAACCTATTCGGATTATGATCTCTGGGGTGTTAAACTTTCCAAAACCATACCCGAACTTATCTCCAAAAGGTTAAACAGCTATAATATCTTTAAACGAACCCAAAGAGAAATTCTCGATACTCGTGCCGATTTTGAGATCATTACCAATCTGAATAATATTGAATTATTTAAATCGGAAACTGTACAGTTGGCACGGTTGAACATTGATTTTGTCTTTAGAAAAAGCGAACAGGCAGATATACTGGTTAAGCATTCGGTGAATGTGGAAAAAGTTCTGCTGTTCGATGATGTGGATACTTTTGTACAGACGATAAATAATATGCTTTTAGATGAAACCGATAATTTTATCAGGAAAATAATTATATATTCTGCTTTGGATGATGAAGCGGTTCTTCCTTCTATCAAGACAAGAGAAGAAGTTGAACCACTGATATTTGAAATTTCCGAAGAAGAAGAAATAAGTGGTGGGAAAGGATTGCTGCTGCTTCCTGCTATAACCCGCACGGACAATGAACCTCATTACAAAATTATAGATAAATACGGATATGAAGAATCGGGGAAGATGGGAACTGCAATTCCTCTTCTGGAGGGAATCTATAGTATCAAATATGGTTCGGGGAAAGCTAATCAATTAATGACACAAGATATTATCAAGGTTGTACCAAGGTATAAAACTATCATTGAACCTGATTGGGGATGCCTGATAGTCGATATCATGGATGAAAAACGAAACTTTGCTAAGGTAAGATATGAAGTGTTCGATCTGGAAAATGGTGAAAGTTTCGGTAGCGAATTCCCGGCTGAAGAAGAGGTGGGAGAGCAGGAAAAGGTATGGGTTTTAAAACCGGGTATTTACAAAGTTACAGTTAATAATGAACCCTTTAATACTTATCGAGATTTTACAACAATTTATGTGGAAAAAGGTAAAGTACAGAAATTAACGATCGTGATGAAAACCGACGAGGAAGATAATCCCACTAATATGGCTGGCGCCGGTGTTTTGGAGGAGAGCTTCCTGGAAGCATCACTGGCGAACCTCAAGTTTTCCAGTGCTATACATGGCAATGTGAACATTAACAGCAACAATGAGGTAGATAAAGATAATCCGGAAACAACGATCACCTTTAATACCCAATTGGAAAATTACCTGATCTACGATAAAGATCCCCTTCACTACACTATGAAGAACTTGATAGAAGTAGGTACCTCTAAAACCACCGATACCGATTTCCGGCTGGCTGCAGATGAATTTGACCTGAAAAATACATTGATCTATTATTTTCTTAAAAATGTTGGCTTTTACAGCCGTTTCGATATGAATTCCCATTTCTTTCCGGAGAAATCATATCATTCAGATAAATTTTATTACACAAAGATAGATAAGGAAAATAACGTGGCAGATTCCGTTTTTGCAGATGAAGTAGAGATAAAATCTTCCCTCTTCCCGCTGGTTCTTAAAGAAGGGATTGGTATTAACTACAGGATATTGAATTTATCCAGAGCTAATCTGAGCTTGAGAGCAGGCTTCGGCATCAGGCAGGATATCAATAATGATTTTTATGATCTCACAAGTACAGAGACAATAAATAATATCGAACATAGAATCTATACTAAATTGGAATCTGAAAGTAAAACCGGTACAGAAGTCTCCGTGGTAGGAAATTTCCAGCTTCCCTTTAACTTGACCTATAGCACAAACGCCGACTTCCTGTTCCCCTTCAGCAAAGATGATGATTATACCATGGAATGGGAAAATGTGATCAATCTGAAACTGTTTAAATATATTTCACTGGATTATAAGTTAAAGCTTGAGAATAAGATCCCGGAAACAGGTGATGAGTATATTGTAGAAAAACACAGCCTTTTCTTGAGAGTAACCTACTTCCTGAGATAATATGAAATACGAAAACCATATCCTGTTCTTGGAAGAGGAATTAACCAAATTCACCGTGCCCGATCTTCTGCATGAATTATCTCAGTATAAAGGAAAGAAGATCAGCACTATTGATCTTTCAGAAGTAAGTTCCATCGACAGTGCCGGCGTGGCATTTCTGGATGAGCTTGTATTGAATCTGCATAAATTCAAACCGCAGCTTGCGAATATGAACGAAATCGTGGAAAGTGCTGTTTCTACCTTTACTTCACTGTCCTTGAAAAAACCTGTTCCCAGCAGAAAAGACAATTTCTTTATATTGATAGGAGAGGGATTATTAAGATGGAGAGATTCAACCAGGGATGCAATTTACCTGATCGCGGATATTTTTTATTGGTCTTTCGTGGGTTTGTTTAACAGAAAAGGGCAGCGCCAAGGTTCGATTATCCAACAAAGTCTAATTATCGGTGTGGATGCAGTAGGCATAATTGCTCTGCTTTCCTTCATATTGGGTTTGATATTGGCTTTGCAGTCGGCAGCTCAATTACGTCAGTTTGGTGCTAATATTTTCGTGGCGGATCTAATGGCGATATCCATGGTAACGGAGATGGGTCCTATATTAACGGCCATAATTCTGGCTGGCCGGAGCGGATCTTCCATTGCTTCAGAAATAGCCACCATGAAGGTTACGGAAGAGATCGATGCCCTGAGGATGATGGCAATAAATCCTATTAGATATATAGTAGTCCCCAAGTTCCTTGCCATAACCATCTGCATACCGCTACTTGTTACAATGTCTACCCTGGTGGGAATTCTTGGTGGATTGATAGTTGCGGTTACATATCTCGATCTCAGCGCAGTGGTTTTCTTTAATCGTGTTTTTGAGATACTTACAATGAGAGATGCTCTGATCGGACTGGGTAAAAGCTTTTTCTTTGCCTGGGTGATAGTGATAATTGGCAGCTATTATGGTTTTAATGTAAAAGGCGGTGCCGAGGGTGTGGGAAAAGTAACTACCCAGGCAGTGGTCGCTTCCATTTTCTGGGTTATTATACTGGACGCCTTAAATAGTTTAATATTTTATTTTAAAACATGATAGAACCAATAATTTCGGTAAAAGACCTGGTGGCAAAATACGGTGAACAAACCGTACTGGATAACGTATCTCTGGATATCTATCCAGAAGAAATAACTGTAATTTTAGGAGGTAGTGGTTGCGGTAAAACAACGCTTATCAAAAATATACTTCGCTTATTTGAACCTGTCTCAGGTTCGGTAAAGATTCTTAACAAAGAAGTAACCAGAATGGACGAATTGGAATTTAATTCAATTCTTAGCAAAATCGGTATGCTTTTTCAGAATGGGGCTCTCTTAAATTCGCTTACTATTTTCGACAATGTTTCCATACCTTTAGTGCAGCATACGAAACTTACTCCTACGATAATTGCTAAGATGATCCGTGTAAAATTAAAATTAGTCAATCTTGCTAAAGTAGAAAATCTGCTCCCCTCAGAGCTTTCAGGAGGGATGAAAAAACGTGCTGCACTGGCCAGGGCAATTGCCCTGGACCCTGATATACTGATCTGCGATGAACCTTCAGCCGGACTCGACCCACTGACAAGTGCTTCGCTTGATGAGCTTATACTGAAACTAAAAAACCTGCTCAAAATGACAATCGTGATTGTAACACACGAACTGGCCAGTATTCATAGAATTGCCGACAGGATAATTTTCCTGGATGAGGGGAAAGTGCTTTTCTCGGGAACGTTACAGCAAGCAAAAAAATCTGTTATCCCGGAAGTGGAAACATTCTTCCGCGTTGGGAAATTCGGATAATGAAAGAAATAAAACCAAAATTCCTGCTCGATGAGAACTTGAACAGATTAGCCAGGTGGTTGCGCATGTTGGGCTATGATGCAGCCGTCTATAAGAGTGTGAGTATTCACAATAAAGTTCGTCTGGCTAAAAAAGAGAGAAGAATATACCTGACCAGAAGTAAAAAAACCGCTAAATTAAAAGAAGAATTTTCCAGATTCCTGATTAGTGAGGTTGATCATCAGCAGCAACTGGGAGAGTTAAGACAATTCCTGAAGTTTAATGATGATTTTATTTTTACCCGTTGTATCGAATGTAACAAAAAAATAGAGAAAATTTCCAAAGAGAAAATAAAGGAAATTATTCCGCCTTATATTTACGAAACGTTCATTGAATTCACTATCTGCCGCAAATGCGGTAAGGTCTATTGGCAGGGGTCACATTATGCTTCAATGAAAAGGCAACTCAAGAATATGTTGACAATATGATTTTAATAATCAAAAAAGTTATCAATAGAGAATAATATCTGTTCTTAGTAATATAAATAATTAAAAATTGTAAGGATATTGGAGGTTGGAAATTGAAAAAAACAGTTATTTTATTTATAAGCATTTTTTTCTTATCCTTCTCATGTTTTGCTCAATCTGAAAACGAGAATATAAACGATCAATCTGCTGTAGCAGAGGAAAAAATTATATTAGAAGCACCTGCAAATCTTCAAGTTACAGCTCTTGATGATCAATCTGTAACACTCACATGGGACGACATCTGTGAAATTGAAACAGGTTTTATCATTGAACGCAAAGGCGGCGGTGAAGGCTTTAGCGAAATTGCTTCATTGAATATGAACAGCACTTCTTTCACTGATAAAGGACTTACCTTCGATGTGAAATACACATACAGAATTTGCAGTTATAATCATCTAGAAAAATCAGATTACTCAGAAAAGGTTTCTGTTAAAACGATCTTTCCTCAACCCCTGGATCTTGCAGTAGAAATAATTACCGATCAGTCTGTAAAGCTTACCTGGGTGGAAGACTGTGCTTTCGAAGATGGATTCATTGTAGAAAGGAAAGAAAAGGGAACTGAATTCCAGGAAATCGAGAGAACAGAAAAAGATAAAATTGAATTTACAGACGAAGGCTTGCTGTATAGAAATAAATATACATACCGCATTTGTGGTTTTACAGCTTTAAATAAATCGGATTATTCAGGAAAAATAGTAGTAGAGACGATCTTTCCTATACCTGCCAATATTAAAGTACGTGCTCTCGATGATCAATCTGTAAGGCTTTCTTGGGAAGATAGATGTGATTTTGAAAAAGGCTTTATCATCGAAAGAAAAGTTAAAAAAGAAGAATTTTCCAATATTGCAGAATTAACCGAAAACACTACTTATTACGATGACAAAGGACTTACTGACGGTAATGTTTATTACTATAGAATAAAAGCATTTTCCCAGTTAAATGAATCGGACTACTCCAGTAAAATATCCGTTAGCACTTCCTTTCCTGCTCCACAGAATCTGTATGTGGATGTATTGAATGATCATTCCTGCAAACTTTATTGGGAAGATAAAAGTTCCTTTGTGACTGGATTCATTGTGGAACGCAAGGAAAACGAAGGAGAATTTGAACAGATCGCTGAACTTGGAGGAATAACTAAAAATTATGTAGATGAAACGATGGTTTTGGGAAGTTACTATACCTACAGGATCAAAGCACTTTCTGAAAAAAATACCTCATCATATTCCAATGAGATCAGCACAAAAACAGATTTCCCGGGTCCGGCAAACCTCTATTCCGAGACAATAGACGACCAATCCCTTCGATTATACTGGGAAGATAATAGCGTTTTTGAAGAAGGTTTCAAGCTGGAAAGAAAGGATGAAGACAGCGATTATATAGAAATTGCTCTCCTGGAACCCAACACAACCACCTTCATTGATAAAAACCTGAAATACGGGATAACCTATATTTATCGTGTTGCTGCTTATACCATTACTTCCACTACCGGTTATTCCAATGAACATTCGGCAAAGACCATCTTTCCAAAGCCATCTTATCTCTCTGCACTGGTTTTGGATGACCAGTCAATAAAGCTTTCTTGGCTGGATAACTGTATCTTCGATGAAGGCTTTAAATTAGAACGTAAGGAAAACGGTGGCGAATTTCATTCCATTGTCTCTCTTGATGCTGAAACCACCTCTTATCTTGATGAAAACCTGCATTACGGAACCAATTATATCTATCGGGTTTTTGCAGTAACTAGACTTAATAATTCAGATTATTCAAATATAGTTGAAGTAAAGACTTTCTTTCCAGAACCCACCTATCTCTCTTCGGAAGTTATCGATGATCAGACAATTTCCCTTTACTGGGAAGATAATTGCAGTTTCGAAGTAGGATTTCGTTTAGAACGGAAAATGGATAGTAAGGAGTTCTCCGAAATTGCTGTATTTAGCGAAAACACTACTTCCTTCGAAGATAAAGATCTGAGTTTTGGTAAAACTTATTATTACCGGGTATTAGCATTTACATCTTTTAATGAATCCGATTATTCGAATGTGGAATATGCTTCTACTATCTTTGCCAAACCATCCAATCTTACAGCCAAAATTATCGGAGCTGGAGAGATTGATCTCGCCTGGTCTGATAACTGTTATTTTGAAAATGGATATTCTATAGAGCGCAGTGTAGGTGGTTCGGACTTTAAAGAAATTGGGAAAACTTCTTCAAATACAAATGAATTCAAAGATTTGAATTTGGCTTTCGGTGCTGATTACACCTACCGGGTAAGAGCTTATACGGAATTAAATTATTCAGATTATTCAAAAACTGTAAGTCGTTCTCTTGGTATTTCTGCACCAGCCAATTTAAAAACACATGTAATTGGTGATCGACAGGTCAAATTAACCTGGACAGATAATACCAGTATAGAAGATGGCTTCAAAATTGAACGGCAGACAAGTGATCAAGAGTTCGAAATCTATACCCAGATTCCTGCTAATGTTACTTCGTATTTGGATACAGGTACAGAGATTCACGTAAATTACTATTACAGGATATTCAGTTATTCCAAAGGAAATAAATCACATTATTCCAACGAAGTACATGCAGTTTGCCATCATGGTGAGCTTAGAGTGCCGGAAGATTATTCCTCTATACAATCTGCCATAGATGCTTCCATCAGTGGTGATATTGTACTTGTTCAACCCGGTACTTACAAAGAAAATCTGAATTTTAACGGGAAGAATATCACCGTGGGATCCTTGTATTTAACTACAGGCAATGCCAGATATATAGCTGACACCATTCTGAATGGAAATAAAGCAAACAGTGTTGTCATTTTTGAAAATGAAGAAAAGGAAAACACCCTGCTTATCGGCTTCACAATCATTAACGGAAGCGGTAATGCCTTGCGAGGTGGCGGTATCTTTATTTATAATTCCAGTCCCACCTTGAAAGATCTTGTTATCACCGGCAATACCGCTGATGAATTCGGTGGCGGTATTTATCTTTATAATTCAAATCCGGTAATGGAAGATCTAACGATCTCTTCCAATACATCGCTGGGAACAATTTATGGTTACGGTGGAGGAGTCTATCTGAATAATTCCAATCCGCAAATGACCAAGATTGCAATAACCGACAACACCTGTACCGAGTTTGGCGGGGGTATATATATTTACAATTCCAACCCGGAACTCAGGAATTGTATAATTGCCTTCAATACAGTAAAGGGAAATAAATATGGATTTGGTGGTGCTATATATACTCAATATGCCCGTCCTATACTATCCAATCTCACGATATACGGAAATAAAGCCCTTCAGGGTGGAGCTATCTTCTGTAACAGTTTTTCCAATCCTAAACTCCTGAACTCGATTTTGTGGCAGAATAAACCGCAGGAACTATGTTTTCATAAATTCGGAGATATAAAGATCACTATCGGTTATACAAATCTGGAAGGTGCAGAAGATGGGATTTTCACCAATAACAATGGTTCCGTTTTCTTTCAGATGGGATTTTTCAACACTGAGCCAATGTTTGAAAATCCCAGTTTCAATAA